>JASLCO010000107.1 GCA_030146505.1 Moraxellaceae bacterium | reverse complement strand
GATTTTCTTGCTCACACTGAGGCGCCAAGTGGATGTTTCGGTAGTTATCGGTTCTGCCATTGGGGTTCCCGGAGGCATAGGTATAAAGCTCGCGTAGCTTGGGTTGACGCAGGAAGGCCAGCAGGTGGTATGGGAAGAAACTGCGCCATTCAGAAAAGAGATCGGTTCGTTGGGTTCTCCTTTCTTAGTGCGTCATGCAGCGTTCCGGCAACAGGTTGGGCTGCCCGTATTTTCAGGTTAACCTCCTGGCGAATCAGAAAAATACACCATTTCCAGCGCTTGTCTGCTGCGGAAAATACCTAGTCCTTTTCCTCTTACCGGTATCTCTCCAGCCACGCCAGGCTGTCTTCGGTCTTTCCTGATGGTCGGTATTCTGCGCCGGTCCAGCCTGTGTAGTGGCTTTCCTGCAGCAGTGAAAAAACCGGGTCGTAGGCGATGTGGCCGGTGCCGGGTTCGTGGCGGCCGGGATGGTCGGCGAACTGGATATGCCCGATGTGCGGGAGGTTGCCGCGCAGGGCTTCGAGGATGTCTTCACCCATGCGGCTCATGTGGTAGCAGTCGAACTGCATTTCCAGACGGCTGTTGTGGGCGCAGAGCTGCTGCATGTGGGCCAGCGAATGGATGAGGAAACGCGGCATGTCGAAGACATTGATGGCTTCCACCACGGTGCTGATGCCGGCCTTGTGGAAAAGCTGGCTGGCGTGGTCCAGGTTGCCGGCCAGCGTGGCGAGGCAGGCTTCGCGGCTTTCGCCTTGTGGCTGGCGGCCGGCGAGGATGTTGATGGTGGGCACGGCCAGCGCGCTGGCGTATTCCAGCGCACGCGCGGCGGCAGCCCGGAATTCGTTTTCCATGCCGGGCACGCAGGCCAGGCCGTTGCCGCCCAGCATGAGATCACCGGCCGGCGCATTGATCAGCACCAGTTCCAGTGCATTTTCCTGCAGTAGTGATTTGAGTTCGGCAATGCCCAGTTCGTAGGGAAACTGGATTTCCACGGCGGAAAACCCGGCTGCTCTTGCTGTGGAGAAACGCTCACGCAGCGGATTTTCGGTAAAGAGCAGCGAAAGGTTGGCGGAGAATTTCAGCATGTCTTTTTCGCGTCGGAAAAATGCGTGATGAGGCTGCTCAGGTCTTTTTCCAGCGCGCCGCTGGCGCCGTGTTCGCGCATCAGTCCGGCGGCATGGCGGGCCAGTGGCACGCGGGCATTTTCCTGCTCTGACAGGCTGACGGCCATGTCCAGGTCCTTGAGCAGGGTTTTCACTTTCCATTGCACCGGCTCGAACTGGCGTGCGCTCATGCGCGGCACCAGCAACTGGAACGGTTTGGAGTCGGCGAAGCCGCCGGCCAGCGCGGGCGCCAGCTTGCCGGCATCCACGCCGGATTTTTCCGCCAGCGCCACGGCCTCGGCCACCAGCACGGCATTGGCGGCAACGATGAGCTGGTTGCATATCTTGGTGACCTGGCCCGCGCCATTGGGCCCCATGTGCGTGACGCGCTGCGAAAGGGCGCCCAGCAGCGGCTGCAGGCCCTCAATGATGCCGGCATCGCCTCCGGCCATGATGACCAGCGTGCCGGCCTCGGCACCCACGACGCCGCCGGAAACCGGCGCATCCACCCAGTGCGTGCCCTTGCCGGCCGCCGCAGTGGCCAGTTCACGCGTTGCGGCGGGGCTGATGGAAGAAAAATCCACCACGACCTTGCCGGCGGAAAGGCCGGCCAGCAGGCCGTCTTCGCGCTGAACCACATCCTGCACGGCCGTGGTATCAGAAAGGCAAAGCATGATGATGTCGCAGTGGCTTGCCAGCGCCTGCGGCGTTGCCGCAAGGCTGGCGCCTTCGGCTTGCAGTGCCGCGCATTTCCCGGGCGATCGGTTCCAGACCTGCAGGGAATGGCCAGCTGCCAGCAGGCGGCGACACATGGGCAGGCCCATCAGGCCTATGCCGGCAAAACCGATTTTCTGCATTTTTCAGGGCTCCGCTTTTTTGGGGAAATTCATGGGCTTTTGTCCCGCTTATCAAGGGAATGACGGGTTAAAAATGGGATAAGGGAGTTAAGGATATAAATCTCAATTTTTTTCATGCAATGTTTCCGGATTCTTGCCTGGGCTTGCTTGCTTTTGCATTGACCGCAGGACAATTCTTCCTCACTTCCTCAGCCCAGCACGGCTTTTTTCAATTCACGGGCGCTCCAGTTACGGCGTTCCCCCGCTTCTGCCGCACGTACGAGCTCAAGCAGTTTTTCATTCACGGGCGCAGAGGTGCCGGTGGCCTTGGCCAGCGCGATGATTTCGCCTTGCAATACGTCGATTTCGGTTTTGCGGCCGGCGGCCAGGTCGTCCTGCATGGAGGAGCGGGCCAGCGGGTCTATGGCCAGCATTTGTCGTGCGGCAAGACGGAAAATGGCATCAGGCACGCGCAGCAGCGCGGGAATCCAGCGGGGTGGCAGCGGTGTGAGCCGGGCCAGGGCTTGCTGCTTTTCTTGCAGCAGGGCGATGGCTTCTGCCTGGGCGGCGGCGAGCACACGGCGGTAGTCGCGCTGTTCCAGCTCGGTCTTCAGTGGCAGGCCGGAAAGGGCGTTGACGGCATTGTTGAGGTTGAGCAGGAGCTTGGCCCATTGCACGGCCTTCATGTCGGCATGTTCATCCAGCGGCAGGCCGGCGCGGGCAAAAACATCACGAAAGGCGGCAAGGTGCGGATGGGCCTGTATCGCCAGCCGGCCTTCGCTGCCCTGATGGAAATGCCCGGGATTTGTCTGCGCCACATTGAACGGCACCATGCCGGCCAGCACGGTGTGCCGGGGCAGGTGTGCCGCCAGCACGCCGGCATTGTGCAGGCCGTTTTGCAGGCTGATGACGAGGGCGTCGGCCCTGAGTACGCCGGCAAGGGTTTGCGCGGCAGTGGCCGAGTCGGCGGATTTGACCGTGACCAGCACGAGGTCGGCATGGCGCAGGGCGCTGGCTTCCGTGCTGAAATTCACGCTGGCTGGTAGGAGCTGCGCCTGCCAGCCGAGATAATCGGAAAGGCCGATGCCGTGCTCCTGCAATACCGAGCCCAAGAGTTCGCGACCCAGCAGGGTGACAGCAGCCCCGGTGGCCTGCAGGCGCCCACCCACATAGCAACCGATGCTGCCTGCGCCGAAAACCGCGATGGATGTCATGGCCTGCTCTCTTGCTTCATCTGCGGGAATGACTCGTCTGAAAAAAGACAAGGTTGCGAACTATATACATGAAAAACCCGGGACAGCTTTTACTCCTTTCCCTTGGCGGAGGAGGAGTGATGCTCGTCATGATGGTCCTCGAAAAAAAACGGGCTGTTGCCCGTTTTTTTGGTCTGCCTGACAGATTGCGCACAAGAGTCAGTTGGCGTGAACCAGCGTGCCGTTTTCCAGACGGACCTTGTCGCCAGTGCTGAAGGGCGGCGGCGTTGTATCGCTCACGGTTTGCGTACTGCCGTCTTCCATACGCACGACAACATCGTAGCGCAGGGTGGCGCGCACGGTTTTTTCCGCCTGGTTGCCGGCCAGTGCGCCGCCCAGCGCACCCAGCACGGTCAGTGCGTCCTTGCCGTGGCCCTTGCCGAACTGGTGGCCCACCACGCCGCCGGCCACGGCCCCGCCGACGGCCCCGACGCCGCTGGCATTGCCCTGTTCCTTGATGGCGTTCACGGCGACCACGGTGCCGCAGCTGTAGCAGACCGGTGCACGGGCCGGAGCCGCGTAATGTTCAGCGGCCACGCGATGCGGTTTGGGCCTGGCAGGAGCGGGGGCCGGCACAACCTCGGGTTTGGCGGTGACGGTTTCAACCGGCGCGGCAGGTGCCGGCGCGACGGGAGAGGGATCGGCTGGCTGGCTGGCGACGGGGTCGGGATTGCCGGGCCGCTTCGTCAGTGGCAGCAGGCCGGTGAGGGCTGCCACGCCAACGGCGCAGAAAATGATGATGCTGAGGGCGGCAGCCACCATGAGGGGGTGCAGACGACGTTCGCTGCTGGGGGTTTCCATTCGTGTTCTCCAGGATACGACGGCCGCCATTCTCTGTGCGGTCATCGTTATGTTCTGTGACAGAGGCGGGGGAATTGTGTAGCCGGTCCCGCAAAGCCGGCATGCCACTTTGGACAGAACGTCTGTGTCGCCAGATGCGTTGACAGACCCTAAGATGGCGACTCCCATTTTGCCCGGAAACAGGCGGGCAGGTCTTCCAGCAGGATTTTCCATGAGCGCATTCGAGCAAGCCCAGAAAGACGTGCACACTCTCAGCAAGAAGCCCGGCGCCAGCGACCTGCTGGTGCTCTATGCGAATTTCAAGCAGGCCACGGCAGGCGATGCCCCCAGGGGAGAGCGTCCGGGCATGCTCAATGTCACCGGTCGTCTCAAGTACGATGCCTGGGCGGAACTCAAGGGCATGAGCGCGACCGATGCCGAGACGGCGTATATCGCCAAGGTGAATGCCCTGCTCAGGGCCGACGGCAAATAACGGGTCTCAGCTTGCTTGCGGCTGTCCCGCCAGCAAGGGGCGGCTGTTGAAGGTATTCCAGAACAGGACCGGTTCCGTCGCTGTGGCGAGCCGGTCCAGAAAGGCAGCGGCAGCCTTGCCGCTGTAAGTGCTCTCCAGCGGCAATCCTGTTGCCTGCATCATGATGCGCATGGCCTGCGCGGCCTTTTCCGTGCCCTGGCCATAGCCTGCGCCAAAATAAGCCCCGTCCATGCGGACCGCCGGTGTTCTGAAGGCTGGCAGATGCACGCCCTGCTTTTGTATGAAGCGCAACGCCTCGTCCTGCATTTTCTCCACCACGGCCGGCGTGCAGGCGGCGAAAGGCCCCAGCTTCTCCGCCGCCACCCGTATGCCGTGCACGCGAGATTTCAGTCCCGCCAGTGCCACGCCCAGATTCAGGCCTGCCAGGGTGGATGCGCTACTGACGGCAAGCACGATATCGGCAGGCTCTGGACAAAGTCCGGCGGCAATCTGTTCGCGCAATTCAAAGGCGGCATTGAGATAGCCGAAGGTGCTGACGGGATTGGAGCCGCCGGCAAAAAGAAAATAGCTGTCGGAGCGCAGACGCGCCGGATGCAGATAGAAACGCAGCACGGCCCGCCACAGCGACGGCTGCGCTTCCTGGAGCGCGCCGAAATGCTGCAGCCAGTTACGGTTCTGTTGCACCGTGATGGTTTCGGCCTGGGGAAAAGTGATTAGGGTGCAGGGCAGTCCGGCATCGCGGCAGACCATGCTGGCGGCAATGCCGGCATTGGTGCCGGTAGCACCGAAGGTGATGACGCGACGGGATTGCCGGCGCTGTATTTCGGCCAGCACGAATTCCAGCTTGCGCAGCTTGTTGCCGCCATAAACGGGATGACTGATGTCGTCCCGTTTTATCCAGGCCTGGGCGCTCAGTGCGGGGATGGGCTGCACCGGCGTTGGCAGGGCCGCCAGCGCGACAGGTTGCAGGGCGCCGGCCAGCTCCGGAAAGGCTTTGAACAATGGCCAGTGGCTCATGCGGGGCACGGACTCATGTCGGCAGCACCGGCCACCATGCCTGTATTTTCCCCGCACTGACCACTGCAATGTCGCCGAACTCCAACAGCACACGCTCACTTTGCGTGGGGCGCAGGAAAATCTGGTCGTTGACCCGCAGCGGCACGCGATGCGAGCTGTTCACGATGGCCTGATTGCTGCTCTTGCCATAGAGGCCGTTATCGAAAAGGCCGGGCGGAGATTCGTAATGCGCCTGCCAGAAGCCGCCATAAATGAAATAGCTGCGCTGCTGGTTGCGGTTCCAGGCAGACAGCAGGTCACGCATGCCTTCAATGCCGGGAATCGTGGTGCCTTCCAGCGTCTTCAGCACTGGCGTGGCGATGAAGGCGGCGGGCTCAAGATCGGCCAGCAATTCCAGATCGAAATCCGTGGGTTTCACGAAGCAGGAGCCTGATGCCACTTCATTCAGTGGTGAATCTTTGCCATGCAGGCGCAGTGTGGGGCTGCCCCCACCATTGAATGTCAGCGGCTTTGTCTTCAGCTCGGGCAGTTTGGCAAAAAGCGCAGACTGGAAATGGCGATAAACATCGCAGGCTTTCCTGAAGCTGGTGTCGCGGCTTTCCAGTACCGAGGGAATTTTCCCCACATGGGCGTCGTAGCCCATGAAGCCGGAAAACTCGAGGCCGCTGTCCGGCGGCGAAATGATATCCAGCAGGTCTGCCAGCTCTTCCGTGGATTGCAGGCCGCCACGATGCAGGCCGACATCCAGTTCCAGGTTCACGCGCAATGTGGTGCCCAGGGTTTTCGCCAGCTGCCGGTATTCCAGCAGGCGCTCTCTGGTATCCACCAGCCATTGCAACTGGGTGGCCGGATTGAAGGCGGTTTTCGGGCCGGTCGCCAGGATGCGATAGAAGGTCGCGGCGGCATTCACCGGCATGGGCTTGCCCAGCAGCATGTCAGCTGCCGGCAGGGCGGTGGCGATGGCATTGAGATGCGGTTGATGGAAAACCATGAGGTGTTGCGTGCCCATGGTTTGCATCAGCAGTTGCAGCAGCGGCAGCGACGGCAGGGATTTGGCGACGATGCGGAAATCCTTGCCCGGTGTGAGATGGCTTTTTACCTTGGCGGCATTGGCCAGCAGGCGGTCGCGGTCCACCAGCATGACCGGGCGCCCCGGCCCCTGGCTGCGCAGGTTTTCGTTAAGCGCGGAAAAATAAGGTGAATAAGCGCCACCGGCATCACCGGGGCGCAGCATGAGGGCGGCACCGGCAGCGAGGCCGGCGCCACCGAGTATGAATGTACGGCGTTTCATTTTTTTATGTCCTCAGGCCGGAAGCACGAAAAGCTTGCGCGCAAAATCATTGAGGAAACGCCCCTTGGGGTCGGCCTGATTGCGCATGCGCACAAAATCATCGAAGCGCGGATAGAGCTCGCGCAGTTCCCTGGCGCTCAGCGTATGCAGCTTGCCCCAGTGCGGCCGGCCCTGGTATTTCCAGAAAATCGGCTCCACCAGTTTGAAGAACGCGTGATAGTCCTGCCTGTAATACTGGTGTACGGAAATCGAGGCCGAGGCGCGTTGGTAGAAAGGACTCATCCAGCATTCGTCGGCGCCGATATAGCGGAACTCGATGGGGAAAAAGACATTGACCTGCTTTTCGCGCATCAGTGCCAGAACTTCCTGAAAGCATTCCAGTCCTTTCTCGGCAGGTACGGAGTACTCCATCTCGTTGAAGCCTACCGTGCGGGGCGAGGGGAATACTTCCCAGGAGCGCCCCACGCGCACCGAATCCGAGACAAAAGCGCCGACCAGGCGCTGCCACCATTTATTGGTCCAGGGATGCTTGCGTGCCGAATCAGCGGCAAATTCCAGGATGGCATTTTCATTGATGAAGGGCTTTTCCACTTTGGTGGACGCCTCTTCGGTGATGTCCATGCGTTTGACGATGGCTTTCTCACCGTAGGGGAAGGCGAAGAACTCCATGTGGCGATGCTTGTCGCGCTCGCTTTCCAGCGCCTGCATGGCTTCGTCTATCTGCATCACATTGACCTGTTCGCGCAGGCGATAGGCCGCGCGGTTCTGCACCGTGGCCTGCGCAATGATGCCGACGCTGCCAACGGCAACACGGGCCGCTTCGAACAGTTCGCGATCCTTCTCGGCCGAGCAGTCCACCAGGCTGCCATCAGCCATGGCAATGCGCAGGTTTTTCACCGTGGCGGAATAGCACTGCATCTGGCGGCCGGTGCCATGGGTGGCTGTACTGATGGCGCCGCCCAGTGACTGCATATTGATGTCGGCTTCGTTGAGCAGGCCCTGGTTGATGTCCTGCAGCAGGGGGCCGGCACTGGCGATGCGGGTGCCGGCCCAGAGCGTGGCGGTAAGGGCGGCTGCATCATGGCTGACGAGGCCGGTCATGGCCTCCAGTGAAATCAGCGAGCCCTGGGCGTTGGTGGGCACCACGGCATTGAAGGAATGGCCGCCACCAAAGGCGCGCAGCTGGCCCCGCGTCTCGCGTATGGCTTTTTGCAGGGCGGCTTCGGAATCCGGATAAAAGATATTGGCAGGTGACACTTTCTGGCTGCCGGACCAGTTCTGCCAGGCCGGCTTGTCGCCGGTTGCAGCGGCTGCTTCCGTGGTCTGACTGGTGGCATTGGCCAGGCCACTGGCGAGCAGGCCTGCCCCCAGGCTGTAGCGGCCGAGATTGCCCAGGAATTGGCGGCGGTCCAAGGCTCCGGAGTCGGTGGCAGGTGTTTCCGGGAGCTGGGAAGAGGGCGCTGGCATGAGGATATCCTCTTTGTTATTTCCGGCTCTTGACGGCCGCTGGCCAGTCAATCATAAAGCTGAATAACTATCAATTTCTGCAGGAAGCATTGCTTTCATGGCACGTAGCGCAAGCCCTTCCACCCGAGCTCCCCGGCAGCGTGTGCTGCCCGTGCAGGAGCGCTCGCGTCGCAAGATAGACGCCATTCTTGATGCCACGGCGGCCTTGCTGGCGAGCCAGGGTGTGGAGGCTGTCAGCATGCTGGCCATTGCCGAAGCCGCCGAAGTGCCGGCCGCTACGGTGTACCACTATTTCGAGAATCGCCTGGCCGTGCTGGCGGCACTGGCCGGGCGCACCATGCTGGCGGTGGATACGGAATTACAGCAGCGCATGCGGCTTTCCGCAGGGCAGCAGGAGTTCAGTTCCAGTGAACTCCTGCAGGCCCTGTACCAGGCCTATAGCGAAGCGCCGGGTTATGTGGCCATCCTGCGTGCGCTGCGTGCCGAGCCGGTCTTTGACAGTCTGGTGCAGGAATCCAACCGGCGCGGCGCGGAAATCATCGTGGCGCTGCTGTCGGCGCGCACGACACTGCCGCGCGCGCGCGCGGCGCGAGTGGCTTTCATTCTCAGTGAATTCTGCGAGCAGATATTGCAGGCCGCGCTCATGGCGACGCCGCGCGAAGCCAAGGCCCTGCTGCGGGAGCTGACGGTAATGGTGGATGCCTTGTTCCATCATTACCGCATGCCGGACTGAGCGCCGGCTGGTACTGCCGGTGCCCGGGCCGTGGCTTCAGAGATCAGTCTCAAAAGAAATGAATTTTTCCGGCGACATGCGGATGGCAGCGCCGGTGGGGCAGGCGCGCACGCAGGCAGCACCGCCTTTCTGGTCCATGCACATATCGCATTTCACGGCCTTCTTGGGCTGGCTGGGGTCGTAGACGCCTTCCTGTTCGCCGGGCGCGTTGCCGGTGCCGAAGAGCATCCATGACAGCAGGCCGGTGCGGCTTTCCACCGGTGCCGGGGCGCGCATCTGGATCACGCCATAAGGGCAGTTGCGTTCGCAGTTGCCGCAGCCTATGCAGGCGTCGGAAATGAAAACTTCGCCCGATTCGGAGCGGCGTATGGCATCCGGCGGACAATCCTTCATGCAGTGCGGATGCTCGCAGTGGCGGCAGGATGTCGGCACATGGATGTTGTTGAAGGACGGGCCCGCAGCGCGGTTGAGACGCGACATGCCCTGGTGCGTTTCCGCGCAGGCGGTCTCGCAGTTGTTGCACTGTATGCACAGGGATTCGTCGATGAGCAGCACATCCGTGCCTTCGCCCAGGCCCTGGCCCATGAGGAAGCGGATGATGTCGCTGCCGCCGGACTGTTCTTCGCGCTGCACATTGCTTTTCACGCGCTCCAGCAGGCGGCCCTCGAGATCGGCACGCCATTCGCGGTTGCGGTCCACCACGCGCTTGAAGGTGTCGGCCTTGAGCAGCAGCATTTCCGTCTGCACCGTGGCCTGCACGGTGGCCGTGCGCGGCGTGTCGTTGAGCAGGGCCATTTCGCCGACATAGTTGCCGGCAGATACATAAGACAGCACCACTTCGCGGCCGCCCACGTCGCGGGAAATCGTCACCGAACCCGAACGGATGAGATAGAGCGCATCGGGCGCGTCGCCCTCGTGGAAAACAATGTCATTGCTGCGGAAACGGCGCACTTCCACGCCGTCCGACATCAGTTCTTCCACGGCTTCCGCCGGCAGCTTGGGCGCGAGGTAGGTGGTGATGGCGCGGCGCAGGAAGACCTCGTCGATTTTCTGGCGTATGGCTTCCACCGAGGCGATCAGCTTGAGCATGAGGCGGCGCGGTGTTTCCACCAGCGCGCAGTCTTCGCCGGCGCGCACGGTGGCGGTGCGGCGGCGACCGGAAATCAGGCCCATTTCGCCGAGGAACTGGCCGCGCTCAAGGCGTATCCAGCTCTGGTTTCCGGCTTCGTCGAACACTTCCACTTCCACGAAGCCTTCGGCAATGGAAATGAAGCTGTTGGTGTAATCGTTCTTGCGGAAAATGATGTCGCCAGGCTGAGGCATGAGCATGTCTGATTCGCCCATGAGCTCGCGCATCTGCAGGCGCGTGAGGCTGCCGAACAGCGGCACGTTGTGCTGTATCACCGACAGCGCCTCGTTGGCGCTGTAGTCCGGGCGGAAGGCGGCGAGCTTGGCCAGCAGCAGGGGCTCGTCGGCCGGCACCACCGCCATTTCCATGATGGTGGACACCACCTCATAGCCCTGGTTCATGGCCTGCTTGATGAGCGGATAGCCGCCCAGCGCGCCAATCACGTAGAGGCCGGGCACATTGGATTCATAGGTGCCGGACACCGTGGGCACGGCATTGGCGTCGTTGTTGGGAAAGGCCACGCCGAAGCTTTCCACCAGCTTGCGCGGCGGGCTGGCGCCCAGGCGCGCGATGACGCGGTGGCAGGGAATGATTTCTTCGCCGCCCGGCGTGCTGGCCACATAGCGCAGCGGCGTTTCGCCATCGCTTTCTTCCACGCGTGTGGTGCGCGCGCCGTAGCGGATTTCCAGTGTGCCGTCCTTGGCGGCGGCGAGGATCAGCGAGTGGTTGGCTTCCTTGCAGCGCGTGAATTCCACGTCGCGGTTGATGAGGATGACGCGGTTCTGCCGCGCCAGCGCCAGCGCGTTTTCAATGGCGGCATCGCCGGCGCCGATGACGATGATGGTCTCGCCTTCAAATTCATCCGGGTCGCGCAGGGTGTATTGCACGCGCTCCAGGCTTTCGCCGGGCGTGCCCAGCTTGCGGATATTGCCCTGCAGGCCGATGGCCAGCACCACGTGCATGGCCATGATCTCCACGCCGTTGGCGCATTGCAGGCGGAACAGGCGGCGGCCCACGCGTTCGATGGTGCTTACCGCATGCCGGTAAAGAATGTTGATGCCCTGTTCGTCCAGCTGGCGGTTCCAGGTGCCCAGGACCTCCTCGCGCTTGCCGGCCACGAAATCCATGCCGCTCTGCAGCGGCAGGATGGCGGGCTCGGCCATCACGTGCTTGCCCTTCTGGTATTTGTAGATGGTGTCGGAGGCATGGTCTTCCGCCTCCAGCAGCACATGCGGCACGCCAAGTTCGGCGGCGCGCGCGGCGGCGGAAAGGCCGGCCGGCCCCGAACCTATGATGGCAACGGTGTAGACGGCGCCGTCGGGGGCGTTGGCAGAAAGGTTTTCCTGGCTGTCCATGATGGCCTCAGGCTCGCGGAGCGGGGCTGTTGTTGGCGTTGTTGGTGTTGTTGTCATTGCCGGCGCTGCCGCCGACAAGGGCGCGCAGTTTCAGCAATTCGTTGCGGAAGACATCGGGCTGGTAGTTTTCATCATTGCCCAGGATTTTCTGCAGGGCGGCCAGGCGTGCATTGATCTGGCCGGCCTTGCCGGCGGCCAGGCCACCGGATTTCTGCAGGTAGCTCGCCACGCTGGCAATGGCCATATAAGCCTGCTCGGCGCTGGCGTAATCGGTATAGCCATTGGCCGTGCCTTCATCGACCAGATGGCGCAGCAGCGCGTTGATGTCGTCCGTGCTGAAGCGGCGTTTTTCAAAAATGCCGATCTGCTGGTCCACCATTTTTCCGAGCGTGCGCGCCTCGGCCAGTGGATCATCCAGGCTCTCGCCGGCAATGGCCCTGTGCACTTTCGTGATTTGCGCACTGAAGGCCGCGGCATTGGCCGGGCTCACCACCTTCACGATATTGCGCAGCATGATGAGGTTGGCGTCGTTCAGGCGTATGCGGCCGGGACCCATGCCCTGGTGCGGCTGCCAGCGTTTTTGCGACATGGGGTGGTGGCAGGCGTGGCAGTCGAAGAGCACGAGTTCGGGGAAGAGGCCATCGCGGCCGCGCACCGGATCGGTGAGCGTGTCCAGCAGGGATTGCACGGCCACGGCCTGGCCGATGGCCCAGAGACGCACGCCGTCGAATTCGCCCTTGCGCTGTTTCCAGTCATCGTCAATGCGGTAATGCGGCGGCTGGAAATTGGCGAAGGTATCCAGGTCAAAGCCCAGACGCGGATGGCCGGCGCCCATGATGCGGTGCGTCACCAGTTTCTTGTCGTTGCCGAAATGGCAGCTCACGCAGAGCCTGGCCATGGCCACGGGTTCGTTGGTGGGATAAAGGCCGTCGCGGATATTCCCGGCATGCGTGGCGTCGGCGGCAACATGGCTCTTGATCCAGAGCTCGGCCGGGCCGTGGCAGCCTTCGCAGGACACGCCGTCGCTCAGGGAAAAACGTTCGCCGCGCTTGTTGGCGGGCGGATTGTGGCTATGACAGTCGAGGCAGATTTTTTCGTCCTGCGCCGGCTTTTTCAGGCCCAGCTTTTTGGCGATGCGTTTCGAGTCATCGCTCAGCAGCACGTTGTAGGCATCGGCATGTTTGTCGAGGCGCAGCCAGACGGAATATTCATTGTGCAGGATGTTGGAATTCTTCCAGGGCTGCACGGCGCCATGGCACATGCTGGACGCGCAGTTGGCCACGCCCAGGCTCTGGTGCAGCGAATCCTGCGGCAGCGGTACGGCGCCGGCTGCAGAGGAAAGAAACAGGCCGGCCAGCAGCAGGAGGCCGGCTGCCGCCAGTTTCTTCAGAAAGGCGTCGGATGCCGGATACTTCAGCATCTGTGCATGATCTCCGCTTCCGTCGTCCCGGCGTCCCACAGGGACTTCCGTTGGTCGCAGGGAGGGACCCATAGAGTATCGAGAAAACCACCTCCGCATGGGTCCCGGCCTGCGCCGGGACGACGATGCAAAGAAAAATGACAGTGCTGCAAACAGGTATTGCTGTAACTGTGAGTAGGCTCTGGCCAAGGAGGAAATGGCTGTCTTCATTTTTGGCCTTCTTTCTTTTCAGGTCTGCCGGTCTTGCTGTCCGGGGTGGCCGGCTGACGGCTCTGGAAACCGGGTGCGTTCACGTCATCCGACACGGTCCAGACCGAGCCGTCTTCGCGCTGGTACATGCGGTTCATTTCGCGCACATTGAACGGCCGCGAACCCAGGCGGCCGAGCACGGCAATCTGGCCGCCGCTTTCGTCCACGGCGCGGTCGCGATCCAGCCCGCGTGAAAGGGCGCCGGCCGGTGATGCCGTCTTGCGCCAGGCAATGAGCTGCGGTTTCGGTTCCGGCGAGAAACCGTAGAAGCGCGGTTGCGTGTCGGGCGCGGTGAGCTGCACGACCTTGAGGCCGTTCCTGCCGTCGGCCACGTAGGCAAACAGCGAGGCATTGGTGCTGCCGATCACCACGTCGCGCGCATCGTCGAGCTTGCCGTCGGCATTGAAGAGCTGGATGAGCCGGGGCGCATCCGGTTTTTCCACGTCGACAATGGCCAGGCCCTGCCTGCCTGCCGCTACATAGGCATAGGTGCGCGCCACATAAACGCGGCGGGCATCGTCCAGCGGAATGACGGCGGGCAGGAGCTCGGGCTTTTCGGCATGTGTCACGTCCACGACCTGCAGGCCCTTCTTGCCGGTGACGAAGAGGTAGCGGAACTGCAGGGCGGAGGCGCGTGCCCCGGCAATGGCGACGGTTGCCACGAGGCGCGGCTGCGTGGGCTTGTCGAGATCGACGATGACGAGGCCGGCATCGGCGGCGACATAGGCATAGCGGCCGCCCAGCGTGACATGGCGGGCACCGTTGAGTATGCCGTCGGGATTCCAGGTAACGGCGCGCTTGAGGAAGTTGTTGCGCGCATTGCCGTCGGCCAGCGTGTTCACGTCGGTGAGGATGAGTCCTTCCCTGGCATCGGTGATCACGGCATAGCTGTAGATCGGATGGAAGGGCTGCTCCTGGTTGGCCACGCGCATGAGATCGCCCTGGTTGCGCAGGGGCGAGATGGGCTGGTTGGTGGGCAGCGCCACGCAGGTGGCATTTTTCGAGGCGATGAAATTCTGCTGGCCCAGCGGTGAATACGGGGCCGTGATGATGCGCTGCGCCACACCCTTGTTGGCGATGCTGGCCACGTCATAGACACGCAGGCCGGCGCCGGCCTCGGCGGCATAGAGGTATTCGCCGCGCAATTGCAGGCAGCCGACATTGCCATCGCTGCCATGCTCCTGCGCCTGTTGCAGCTCGCGGCCGGCATCGGCATGCGCCTTGAAATAATCCGGATAGGCATAGCGGTGCAGATAGCTGCCTATCACCGCCTGTGGTTCATCCCATTCCGTGACCTGCACGGCCTCCACGTTCTTCTCTTCACCCAGCCAGGCATTGAAGCCCACGAAATTCACGAAGCCGGTGCCCTGCAAGAGAAGCTGCGCCATGATGGCGTTGTTGTCGTTCTTGCTGGAAACGTGGCAGTCGGAGCAGGTCTTGGTTTCTTCCTTGCGCTCGGTGTGCGGGAAATGCGGTGCAAAGGCCTGCGAGGAATAACCGCTGGCGGCGATGGGGGCCTGCTGGATGTAGATGCGTTCGCGGTTGGCATTGGTGGAAGAGAGCACCAATGCCGAACTGGATCGCACCGGCGCGATGCGGTTGCCTTTCACTGTGCTGTGTATGCCCAGCATGAAGACATCGTCGCGCACCACCTGCGGGTTGTAGCCGGCGTAGTTGCGCGTTTCGCCGCCTTCGTAATGGTGGCGCTCGGTTTTCCAGTTGGCCTGTATGGGCAGGTGGCAGCCGAAGCAGCTCGTGGTCCAGGACGTGTGGCAGGTGTAGCAGGTCATTTTTTCATTGCTGTGCGCGAATTCCGGCACATCCATTCCCCACAGGCCATCGCGGCCGGCTTCACCGGCGGCCATGAGCTTGGCGCGCGCGGCCTTGGCGTTGTAGTGCGGATTGGCGGGATTCACGCTGTCTTTCACCAGCGAGACTTCCCATTCTTTGTCGGGCTCGGTGGCGGCGCGCTGGAACAGCTTGCCGTCGCGCCAGACAAAACGCTGGCGGCCGTCCTGCACGCGCAGTTGGGAAAGATCGGTGCCCCCCGGGCGGGCGGCCGGGCCGCTGGTGCGCAGGGTGGGATAGCGGGTGGCGGTGCCGTGGCAGTCCACGCAGTCGATTTCTATGGCGGCGGCCACTTCGCCATAGATGTGGCCGCTGTTGTGCGCGTCCTGCCCGAAATGGCAGTCCACGCACTGCATGCCTTTTTCCATGTGGATGGAGGCCATGTGCACGGCCTTCTGGAATTTGTGCGCGTCGTCATCGGGAATGATGTTGTTGTCCTTGTCCAGCAGGGCGCCGTGGCGGTCGCGCTTGTAGACGGCGCGGAAATTCCAGCCGTGGCCGTGGTAGTCGGCGAACTGTGTGTCTTTCAGTTCCGGATTCAGGCTGGAGACTTCGCGCAGGAAGTCCGGATCGCTCCATTTGCCGCGTATGGCGGCCTCTTCCGGATTGCGGTCGAGGATTTCGCGCGCTTCCTTGTCGCTCGGGTATTTCTGTTTTTCCGGCCACATGTGCGGGGCATCGGATTCGTAATCCCACATGGTGTAGCCGTAGAAGCTGTTCACGAAGATATTCGGCTGGTGCATGTGGCAGGTCATGCACTGCGAAGACGGAATGGCGCGCGTGAAACTGTGGGCAATGGGGTGGCCGGCCTCGTTGCGCGGGATGGTGGGGTCGGCGGTCTGCGTTTCGCCGTTGTTGCCGGCCGGCGCGTACACGCTGCTGTGCAGCGGGTTGCGGTCGTTGGCGTAGATCGTGTGGCAGGCGGTGCAGCCGGAGGAGCGGTAGTCGCCGGGCTGCTCATTGGTGCCGAGGAACCAGAGGTGCGGATCGTTGAGGCGCGTCTTGGTGACATTGATCAGCGGCACGGCAATGCGGCTGCCGGTGCCGGGACCGCGGTTGGACTGCTTGATGTCGGGGCGGCCGGGTTCGTCGAGCTTTTGCAGCAGGCCGGTGGAATTGGGCAGGCCCACTTCCGGGAAGGTGGAATTGATGACGCGGCCGCCGCTTTCAAACACGCGGAAGATGTCGGCCGGCGGCACGCTTTCCCAGGCCGGCAGCGGCGCGAGCTCCGGCAGGATGCCCTTGGCCGTCATTTCCGGCGTGGGCTTGACCGGGCCCACGAGCTGCGCGGGCTGGCTGTCGGCGGTATAGGCCTCGCCCAGGATGTAGTTCTTGAAGGGCAGGATGCCGTTGTTGTAGGAGGCGCCGCCCCAGAACATGGCGGACGTGGCCATGAGGCTGCGTTCGGAGGCCTGGATGATTTCCAGGTGGCAGGCGCCGCAGGAATCGCGTGCCACGCGCAGGTCGCCGGGATTGATGAAACGGATGTAGGCCGGGCTTTCCTTGTTGAGATGCGTGTAGGAACCCTTGGGATTGGCCGAGGACGGATAATTCCAGAAGGCCTCGTCGGCCGGCAGGATGTGCGCGGCATTCATGGCTTCGCGGTAGGCAGCCGCGCCCTGGCCTTTGGCATCGCTGCCGGGCGGGCGCGTGATGCTGGCATTGCCGCCGTGGCAGTCCGTGCAGCCCAGCACCACGGCCGGATTGGCGTGCATGGTGTGGCGGTCGGTGCTGACATGGCAGTCCATGCAGCCCTCGCTTTTCTGCAGTGCCGCCGCTTCGCTTTGTGCGCGGGGCGCGGCCGGTGCCATGGCGTAATGCCGGCGCTTTTCCGCACGCGCGGCCGCCGCATCGAGCCGGCTGTTTTCCTGGCGCGAGCCAAACACGCGATCAAGCGCGCCCGCTTCGTTTTTGGCATGGCTGCCGCCCGAGGCATGGGCCACCAGCACGATGCCGCCGAGCAGCATGAGCACGAAAAGCAGGCGGGAAAAGGGGATAACAGTCTTCATGATTCAGAACGCCAGCAAGACATTGAAGAGTGCCGAATACAGCGGCACGGCTCCTTCGTCCGGATAAAGTTCGCGCAGGCCCTGGCCGGGCAGCAGCGCGGCAAAGGAGCCGGTGACGACGATGTTCTGGGAATAGCGCGGGCGCCATTGCAGGCCGGTGGAAATGTCCACGCCCAGGTCATTGTCGGGCGCTGCCTGGTTGCGCAGCACGCCCAGCACTTCGGTTTCGTTGAAGCGCAGCCATGAGACATTGCCGAGCAGGCGCAAGGTCGGCAGGACATCGAAATCCGCACCGATGCCGAGCAGGGTGAGGCCAGGGTTCACGAAATTCGACTGCCCCTTGTCCTTGGCGGAACGC
>JASLCO010000387.1 GCA_030146505.1 Moraxellaceae bacterium | reverse complement strand
ATTAGCACCACTTCTATATACATTGGCCGTCATCTTGCCGATATCAAAACTGACATTGAAAAACACCAGCAGTACAGCGACCAGGCAACTACCGAACACCAATGCCTGCAGCCTAAAAGCCACGCTGGTACGCGCAAAAAGATAGGTTGCCAGCAATATATCCAGCACTGCACCAATAATAATGGTCGCTTTAAGCCCAAACATCGGCATCAGCACCTGTACGGTCAGCCATACACCAACAATAGCTCCCAGTGTATTGACCGCATAAACCTTACCAATAGCTGCTTCACCCCCTCCTTCGCTGAACAATACATATGTAATCAGAGGTAAAGTCATGCCGGCCATGAATGTGACTGGCAACATGACCAGCACAGCAATCAGGTTGCTACCGATATTGAAAAAAACATAACCCGCATCATTACGCCCCATTGCAGACATGATGCTGGCCATAAGATCGAATATATGGTTGTAACTGATGACGGTTCCCAGGGCCAAGATTCCCATCAATACCTGCACAATGCCGAGCACACGAAGTGGACTACGGAATCCATCTATTCGCTTTCTTACCCATAATCCCCCCAGAGCCAGCCCAAGAATGAAGGCACTTAACATAAGCTCAAAGGCATGTGTTGAGGCCCCCAGCACCAAAGAGAGCATGCGAATCCAGCCAATCTCATAAACAAATGAAGAAAGGCCGGTAATAAACGAAACAACAAGCAGCGGGCGGAACAAACCAGAATAACGCGCGTGCACGACCACATCTGGAGCAGATGGCTGAAGCAGTTTCTTGGCAATAAGATAAACGGCAAGGGCCAGAAGAAAGTTAACCAAAGCCCCTGTCAATATCGTACCCGGCAAACCGACTTTGCCGACAAGCCAGAATCCGCTGATGAGTACACCAAATACAGCACCAATGCTGTTGGTGAAGTAAAGAAGGGAAATAGAGCTGCCGGGAGTTTGGGGAAAGCAACGCAAAACGCCGGCACTCATGAGAGGAAAAGTGGCACCTAATAACAATGTCTGAGGCAAAATGAGCATCGTAGCCATCAACCAACGTACACATTCGATAGCCAACGCTGATTGCATTCCGGGCAAAAGCTCATCCAGCATGAAACCTGTGACGCCAGAAAATACGCGATGGAACAACAAGCCAAAAATACCGATCAAAACCTCGACCATCACATAAGCCAGCAGAGGCGAAGATAGACGGGGCATGAGCCGGCTAGCCAACCAAGCACCGCCAGCCATCCCCCCCATAAATATGGCCAGCACCAGATTCTGAGCATAGGCGGCATGCCCGAGAAACAATTTGAGGTAATGACTCCAAATGGATTCATAAATCAGGCCAGAGAAGCCCGAAAGTGCAAACAGCACAAAGAGGGAATACTGCCAAGCATTCTTGTTGTTGGACACCACAACCATTTCCTTGCTTCAAATACCGAAAATCGACTCTTATACAGACTGCATGCCTGACTTCAAACCACTGAAGATACCCGGCTTGGCCAGCAGACAGACAGCCTCTCCGGCACTTCCTTGCCTGGCCGGCTGGCAGAGAAGAATTCTCTGGCCTATACCGGATGGGTCAGCCCCTTCTGACCGGGGGCATACAGACAACGCGTGATCGCCACGTCATGCTGACCAGCACAATGGAGCCCGCCATGCTTGCCAACACCATCGTTCTCAGGAATGTCGACCCCAAGAGCCTGCACAAACAGATACTGCAGCTTGAAGCCATGCAGCGTGAACTGGATGACCGGGGCGAAGCCGATACGGTCAACCAGACCGTGAAGCTGCTGCATACCATTGAAGAAGAATTGCGCCGGCAGGCGCGTACCATGCACCACTTGATGTAGGTACGAACTCATACGTACGGCTTTTCCGTTTTCATCTTCGCCGGCTCTTGTACGAATGAATTCGCAGCTGCATCGGCTGACTCATCCGGAAAAAATATTTATGGACTTGATGCACTTCGAAGGATTTTCGTCATCCCGGCGCAAGCCGGGATCCATACAACGGTGACCTTCTCACAGCATCATGGGTTCCGGACTACACCGGAACGACGACGCAAGAGCGCAAGAGAATCATGTCTGTAACTTCCATAAAAAAAGGGCCTTTCGGCCCTTTTTGTTTTCCAGTCTTGCAACGGCTTACTTGCCGGGCGAGCCGATGTCGGCGGCGTTGCCCGGTGCGGCGAAGGAAAACAGCGCATCACCGATTGCAGCAGCCTTGTAGGTTGGTGCAGCGGTGGAAATGCCATCCCATACCACCGAGGTGGACGCGGTTCCACCGAACTCGACACCGGCATGGTTACTGCCCGCCGTGAAAGTGCCATCAGACTTTGTCGACGCCGGGACAGCAGTCGTACTGCCATCTCCCTGGGTTGCTGTGAGACTGGAGCCCTGATAGTTCAGGGCGGCCACCACCTTGCCATTGGCACCGAAGAGCACAACCGCGTCGCCCTTGCCCAGGCCTATCCCGTTGCCGTTCATGAGCAGGACAGTGGTGCCGGCATCCAGGCCCCAGGCCGCCTTGAAGGTCGCTACATCCGCATCATTGATCACAACCAGTCGCTTGCCGGCCGGAATCACCGTATTGGCAGGGAAGGCTTCGTACTTGGCGCTGTTGGTGGCCGTGGCGTTATTGTCGCTCCACTTCCAGCCGGAAATGTCCACATCTGCCGCGCCGTAGTTGTAGAGCTCGAAGAAATCAGCGGCATTGGCCGAGTTTTCGTTCGAGTTCACTTCGCTGATCAGCACCGTCGGCATGACGACCGTCGTGCCGGGCGAACCGATGTCGGCCGCATTGCCCGGCGTATTGACGGAACCCAGCTTGTCACCCGGTATGGCGGCCTGGTAGGCCGGCGTCGTGGTGGAAACACCATCCCACACGGCCGAGGTGCTGTTGCTTCCCCCAAAGGCGGCACCGGCATGGCTGTTCGCGACAAAGCCCACGCCACTGGCAGCCGGCGAAGTCGGGACAGCCACCTTGGAGCCATCGCCCTGCGTCGCGTCGGGAATATCCGGGCCGTAGTTCAATGCCGTCACCACCTTGCCGTCAGAGCCGAACAGGATGACGGCATCGGCCTTGCCCAGGCCTATGCCATGGCTGCCCATGCTGAGCACTGCCGTGGTCACATCCAGCCCCCAGGCCGCCTTGAAAGTCGCAGCATCATCAACCGCCGTGCCATTGGTTACCACCAGGCTTGCGCCTGCCGGAATCACCGTGTTGGAAGGGAAGACTTCATAATTGTTGGCATCCGTGGCCGTAGCATGGTTGTCACTCCACTTCCAGCCGGAAATGTCCATATCCACCGTGCCATAGTTGTAGAGTTCGAAGAAATCGGCGCCACCATCGGAGTTTTCGTTCGAGTTCACTTCGCTGATCAAAACAGTCGGCGCGGCAACCACCAGCGGAACAGTGGTGAAATTGAGCTCCGTGGCCGAGCTGATTCCGGCAAAGGCATTGAACGAGGTGTCGGTGATGACACCGGCGGCGATCTTCACGTCATAGGCCGTGCCATTCTGCAGCGGCGTAGCAGGCGTGATGGTGATCGTGGAGCCGCTGAAGGCAAGCTGTGTCGTGTCGGTGATGTCGATGTTGCGCGTGTCGCCGGCACTTTCCAGCACGATGAAGCCCGTACCGGCACGCACCGTCTCGCTGAAATCCAGCGTGATGGGAGTCGCCACGCCGATATTGCTGGCATCGTCAACCGGCGCGGAACTGCTGAGCACAGGGGCCGTGGTATCGATGGAACCCACGATCTTGAAGGACAGCGCGGATGTATCGGCGAGAGCCTCAACACCGGAGAAAGCACCGGCATCGTAAGTGATGCTGTAGGTCGTGCCAGGTGCCATGTCCCAGGCGGGATTGATCTTCACGACCTTGCCGCTGATCGTCACCTGCGCGTCATTGGCGGGAATCGTGCGCACGTCGCCCTTGTCGTTCTTGAGGGTGATGCTGCCACCGCCGGCCGTTACATTGTCTGCAAACGTCAGGTAAAGATTGCTGCCGGCGCCGACTGCAGTCTTGTCCTTGGTGGGCGCGAAAACCGTCATGCCGGGATGGCCGGTGCCGTCACCCTTTTCGCCCACGGTGTAGATATTGCCGTCCGTGTCCATGGTCACGCCTTCGTTCTGGGCGGACCGGCTCATGGCGAGCGTGCTCTGGATATTGCCGGCACGGTCAACCTTGACGATCCTGCCGTCAGAAGCATCGTCGATCAGCAGGCTGTCATAGTCAGGCGCTGTCGCGTCAAGGATGTTGGACAGCGCAAATACGTCGTTGATGGATTTCGACGGCAGGTCAAGCAGGGCGGGATCAAAGAGATTGGTCGATTCCGCTGCCGTCGTGGCAGGGTTCGACGCCGTGAGGCCGGCAAAATCAACGGCTGACTGGAAAATCCCCTGCGGGTCCATCTGCTTGACGAAAATGTAGCCCGTCGTCTTCGGATCGTAGCTGACGCCTTCCAGACCAATATTGCCTATGGTCGGGCCCATCTTGACGATCTTGGCACCGGCGGCATCCAGCGTGGTTCCGGCGGCATAGGTGAACTGGTCAACCTGGCGCAAGCGTTCTTCCACCAGCACGAACCGGTTGCCGCTGACCCAGGAAATGCCTTCGGTGTCTTCAAAGGCGCCGGCCGACAGCACCATGGAGCCTTTTTTCACGCCGGTCTTGTCGACCTCCACGATGGATGTGCCGCCATCACCAATGACGAAGAGAGTGCCGGTGCTCTGGTTGTAAGTCACACCGGAGGCTTCGGAAGACAACAGATTGTTGCCGGAGCCGACTTCCAGCGCGTAAGCGCCCGTCTGGTAATAATTGTCCAGCTCGTAGCTGCTGGCTGCCGACCTGAAGGAAAGCGCCGGCACATTGCCTGTCGCGGATGTGGAGGACGAACTGCTGTTGCAGGCGCCAAGGGCAAGGGCCAGCATGCTCACGGGAACGAGCAAGCGGCAGGTACGCGATGGTTTCATGGTCTGATTCCAGGTGGACAGGAATTGAAAACGCCGTAACCTAACCGGCGTTTATGTCAGATATATGTATCGGCGCATCCCGCCATTACGCTGGCCAACCACCCACCCGTCCTGTCCTGCGTAATGAATCCCATGCGGCAGGGCACGCCAAAAAGACAAGGAGAAATCCGTGATTTTCCGGAACCTGCTGGAACGCCTGAAGAAGGGCGAAGCCGATTTTGAAGATGTGATCGCCTACGTGAATGATCACTATGAATACACTCCCACCCGCTTCAGTAATGGCCACGGTGCTGATGCCGTGATCAATGAAGCCGGCAAGAATGAAGGCTCCTGCCGCCTGTTTGCCCTGGCAAAAATCAAAGGCCTTTCCGAAGCCGATACCGTGCAGCTTTTCGGGCGTTTCTACCGCGATGATGTGCTGAAGAATCCGCAGGGTACGGACCACGGCAATATCCGCACCTTCCTGCGCGAAGGCTGGACCGGCATCCGTTTCGACGGCGAGGCTCTTGTACCCAAGGAAGATTGAGCCAACGCAGCTTATAAGACAGAGGCAGAAGGGCGCAGCAATGAGGCCACGCCCGGCAAGGCAGCATCACAACATGGGAATTAGCATATGAGCGCCAATGTGTTCTGGGCCTGGCTGCACTATCTCGCCGTTTTCATCCTGTTCAGCACCCTGGTGGTGGAGCATCTGCTTTTCCGCCCGCAACTGGATGCGGCTACCGCCAGGCGCATAGGCATTGTGGACGCCATTTATGGCATCTCGGCCGGCGCCGTGCTCATCACCGGTTTTGTACGCATGGCTTATGAAAAAGGCTTTGCCTTTTA
>JASLCO010000037.1 GCA_030146505.1 Moraxellaceae bacterium | reverse complement strand
GCGAGCAAACGCAGCAGCTCGACGCCCGTGTAGCCGGTACCACCGACAATGCCTACCTTGAGCACGTAATCACCTGCTTGATGGGGTCTGTGAAGGGAAAAGTGGGCCGGATTATCAGCCAAGGCCGGCACCCGGGCAAATCACAAAGTTTGGTAGCAATGTAACGCAAGGGTTTGGCAGACTTGTGAAATCTTCCCGTTTCTGTGAGCAAATCCTCATGCTCTGGCTCAAGGCCTTGCACATCATTGCCGTCGTCTGCTGGTTCGCCGGCCTGTTCTACCTGCCCCGGCTATTCGTTTACCACGCACAGACGAAAGACGAGGCCGGCCGCGAGCGTTTCCGCCTCATGGAGCGCAAGCTCTACCGCGGCATCATGTGGCCCTCGCTGGTGCTGACCGTGGTGTTTGGCGGCTGCATGCTGGGCGAAAACTGGGCCTTCTACAAAACCCAGGGCTGGCTGCATGCCAAACTCGCCCTGGTCGCCCTGCTCGTGGTCTACCACCTGCTTTGTGGTCGTTTCCTGCGCGATTTCGCCGCCGACCGCAACCGCCGCAGCCATGTCTTCTTCCGCGTCTTCAACGAGCTGCCGGTGCTGGCGCTGGTGGGAATTGTCATTCTGGTGGTTGTGCGACCTTTTTGAGTGAAACGCCGCCTGGCGGCATCGGGTGAATCGTGAATCGTGAACAGCAAAATCCTGCCCCTGCTGCTGAAGCCCCCTGCGGCCCACGCTCCATGCGCCCCGTCACCCTCTGTTTTTCGGGGCTTGACCCCTCCGGCGGCGCCGGCCTGCAGGCCGACATAGAAGCCATTGCCGCGCTGGGCGGCCATGCCGCCGTAGTCTGCACGGCGCTGACGGTACAGGACTCGCAACGCGTCTACGGCTTTGAAGCCGTCTCGCCCGGACTGGTACGGCAGCAGGCCGAAGCCGTGCTGGCCGACCTGCCCGTGGGCGCCGTGAAGCTGGGCATGCTGGGTTCGGGCGCCATCGCCACCGTGATTGCCGGCCTGCTGGCCGATCATCCTGCCATTCCCGTGGTGCTGGACCCGGTGCTGGCGGCGAACTCCGGCGGTAATCTGGCCGCAGACGATCTGGCCCAGGCCCTCTTCCGCCTGTTTCCACGTGCCACCGTCATCACGCCCAATTCGGTGGAAGCACGCCGGCTGTCCGGTGAAAACGACCTCGACAAGGCCGTGGCCGGCCTGCAAGCCAGAGGCGCGCGCCATGTCCTGCTCAAGGGCGGCCACGAACCCGGCAAATTCATCTGCAACCAGCTTTACGGCCCCGCCGGCCTGCTGGCGGAAAGCCAGTGGCCGCGCCTGCCCGGCGAATACCACGGTTCCGGTTGCACGCTGGCTGCTGCACTGGCAGCCGGGCTGGCGGCCGGGCTTTCACTGCCAGCAGCCGTCAACGCGGCGGAAAACTTTGTGGCACTGGCTCTGCGTGCAGCCGACCGGCCACGCGACAGCGGTCAGTTCCTGCCGGTGCGGGTAAAACCGGCCTCCTGAAACCCGGGCGCACAAAATCGGCGGGGTCTGGTCCTTGCCGGAGTGACCACCGTAGGTGCGAACTCATTCGCACAACTCCCGCCACTGCTCGTATGACGCAAGAGTGCAAAAGCCCTGTAGCGCTCCACCAAAACAACTTGCACGGACAACAACCATGACAGCCCTTCCCTCGCCAACCCTGCCACGCGGCCTCTACGCCATCACTGACAACGCCCTGCTGGCCGGCCGCCTGTTGCCGGCGGTACACGCCGCGCTGGAAGGCGGAGCCGTCGTCGTGCAGTACCGGCAGAAGTCACCGCCGGGCAGCCGGCAACACTGGCCAGAAGCCGGGCAATTGCTGGCTCTCTGCCGGCAGTACCGGGCGCCACTCATCATCAATGACGACGTGGAACTGGCCACCGCCATCGGCGCAGACGGCGTGCATCTCGGCCGGAGCGATGGCTCACTGGCGGCCGCACGCCAGCGGCTGGGCGAGCACGCCATCATCGGCGCCACCTGCCACGACTCCCTGCATTACGCCCATGAAGCCGCCAGTCAGGGAGCCAGCTATATCGCCTTCGGCGCCATGCACCCCTCGTCCACCAAGCCCGGTGCCGTGCAAGCCCCCGTTTCCTGCCTCCGCGAAGCGCAAGACCTGCGCCTGCCCGTGGTGGCGATTGGCGGCATTACTGCGGATAATGCCGCGCCGCTGATAGAGGCCGGCGCGCATTGCGTGGCGGTCATCAGCGATCTCTGGAACGCCACCGACATCACGGCCCGCGCCCGGCAATTTGCCCGTTTGTTCGGGTGACAGGTTTAAAAGCAAAAACGTTCGCGGCTAAAGCCGCTCCTACGGGCACAGAGAACTTTGTAGGAGCGGCTTTAGCCGCGAACGCTTTTCACCACACGCAAGAGCAATCTCTTCAGGAAATCACCCATGAGCCGATCCGACGAACTTTTCACAGCCGCCTGCCGTCACATTCCCGGCGGCGTGAACTCGCCCGTGCGCGCTTTCCGTGGCGTCGGCGGCACGCCGGTATTTTTTTCCCGTGCCAAGGGCGCCTATCTCTATGACGCCGACGGCCGCCGCTACATCGACTATGTCGGCTCCTGGGGCCCGGCCATTCTCGGCCACGCGCACGACGAGGTGATCCGCGAAGTGCAGGACGCCGCCCTGAGCGGCCTCACCTTCGGCGCGCCCACCGAACTGGAAATCCGCATGGCCGACAAGGTTTGCGAACTCGTTCCCTCCATGGACATGGTGCGCATGGTGAGCTCCGGCACCGAGGCCACCATGAGCGCGATACGCCTGGCGCGCGGTTACACCGGCCGTGACGTGCTGGTGAAATTCGAAGGCTGCTACCACGGCCATGCCGATTCGCTGCTGGTGAAAGCCGGCTCCGGCGCGCTCACGCTGGGCGTGCCCAGCTCGGCTGGCGTGCCAGCTGATCTGGCTAAACACACCGTCACACTGGAATTCAACAATCTCGAGCAGACACAGGCCTTTTTCCGCGAGCGCGGCAGCGAAGTCGCCTGCATCATCGTCGAACCCGTGGCCGGCAACATGAACTGCATTCCGCCAGCGCCCGGCTTTCTCGAAGGCCTGCGCA
Source organism: Moraxellaceae bacterium (assembly GCA_030146505.1). Classification (GTDB taxonomy): domain Bacteria; phylum Pseudomonadota; class Gammaproteobacteria; order Pseudomonadales; family Moraxellaceae; genus UBA2031. Next base: position 14,534 of record JASLCO010000037.1, on the reverse strand, counting down.
AGCTCTGCGACGATTCCGGTGCCGTGCTGATTTTCGATGAAGTGATGACAGGCTTCCGCGTGGCGCTCGGTGGCGCGCAGGCGCATTACGGCATCACGCCCGACCTCACCACGCTGGGCAAGGTCATCGGCGGCGGCATGCCCGTCGGTGCTTTCGGCGGCAAGCGCGCCATCATGGAAAAGATTGCACCACTGGGCCCGGTCTACCAGGCCGGCACGCTCTCCGGCAATCCCATCGCCATGCGCGCCGGACTGAAGACCCTGGAACTGATTTCCGCGCCCGGCTTTTTTGAAAGCCTGTCGCAGAAAACGGCGGCGCTCTGCGCCGCACTGGAAAAAGCCGCGCAGGACAATGGCGTCGCGCTGACCACGAACCAGGTCGGCGGCATGTTCGGTATTTTCTTCACCGACAAGAAAGTCGGCAGCTATGCCGATGCCCTTGCCTGCAATGTGGAAGCCTTCAAGCAGTTCTTCCATGCCATGCTGGCGGAGGGCGTGTATTTGGCGCCATCGGCCTTCGAGGCCGGCTTTGTTTCCGCCGCGCACACGGAGGCCGATCTGGCGGCCACGGCAGCAGCGGCAACCCGCGCCCTGAAAAGCCGGTAAACCGCAAACGCACAGCCCTTGCATCCCCAGCTCCGGGAAAGCCATGCAGAAACGGCAACTGACCCTGCTCTCCGCCCTGCTGCTTTCCCTGCTGCTGCATTTCCTTTTCATGGCCGGCGGCGAAATCGGCCTGCCGGATTTTTATTCGCCTCCCGATGAAGTGCTGGACAGCAAGAAACCGGGACAGGTGCAGCAGGTCAGCCTGACACGGCCGCCCGCCGACGCCATGCGCAAACCCGCCGGCATGCATCTCGTGCACGCCACGCCGGCCCGGAAAGCACGCACGGCCAAACGCCGGAAGCCCCCGGCTGCCGCTGCCGCCAGGGAAGCACCGCCTGCGCAAACAGCGCCGGAAGAGCAACCGGCCAACACGGCAGTGGACGAAAAAACGGAAGAAGTGCTGGCTCCTGCACCGGTCACGCCTGAACCGCCGCCGGCTTTTCCTATCCAGGTGAATGCGCAGCTGGAAGCGCGCGTCAACGGCATTCCCTTCACCATCAACCAGTACTGGGTGATGGAAGGCTTCCGCTATGCCATCACACAAAGCGCGCGCAAATTCGGTTTCAGCGTGGCCATCAACAGTGAAGGCCGCATCAGCCCCGAAGGCGGGCTCAGTCCGGAAAACTACCAGCTTTCCGTCAATGACAAGGTCCGCTCCTCCTGCCGCTACAGCAATGGCGAAATCCACTACGGCAAGGTCAGCCATCCCCAAAGCGCTCCGCTGCCGGTAACACCGCAAGACATGGCCAGCCTGCCTTTCCATGTCGCCACCACCTTCAACGGCCAGCCGCAAAGCCTGTATGTCTGCACCGGCAACAGCGTCAGCGAGGTCAGGCTGACCGCCCTGGCCGAAGAAAAAATAAAATTGCCGGCCGGTACGCTGCGTACGCTGCATCTTGCCGGCGAACGTTTTGACGAATCATTGGGACAAGTAGTGCGCGGTTATGAAGTCTGGCTGGCACTGGATTACCTGAATTACCCGGTGAAATTCATCGGCCACACCAGCAATGGCGACCGCGTGGAATTCCGCGTCAAGGCCCTGGAGCTGGAAGGGCAGCAGGTCTTTGGCCGCCATGGCGGCGATGATGACGACGACAGGGACAGCGCGGAAATTCCGGAATGGTTGCGCGAACGCGGCAAGCATGAAGACTTGAACAAACCCTGACTGCCGTTTTCAATAGGGCCTGCTCACAAAAATTAACAATAAGCAGGCAGCAAGCGTCTGCGTCAGGGGAAAGGGATGGTCCCGCACCGCCGCCACCTATTGCGCCAGCCTCGGCCAAGGCGCGACCGCCTGCAGGGTGCCGATGTACTGGCCACACTCACGGCACCGCTGTTTGCGCGTTCTCCCGACCCGCTTTTCCTGGTGGATGCCGCGCAAATCCTGCGCGCCGCCAATGCCGCCGCCTGCACGCTGCTGCAACAGGAGGCACGCCACCTCTGCGGCCGCAGCTGGCGCCAGTCCTTCCATCTGGAACACGAACTCACCCATTGGCGCTGCAATCCGCTCGTGCAATGCCTGCGCTCGCAACGCGAGCAGGCACTGGACCGCGACACCCTGCTGGTGACGCCGGACGGCCGTCGCCTGCCCGTGCAGGGCAGCATCATCCCGGCACGCATCAGCGGCAGCCACGGCGCCCTGCTTTATCTGCAGCCGCGCCTGGAAAGCCCCGAAGCACACAGCGTCAGCCGGCGCAATGAACAGGAACTCGTGCTGCAGCACATGGCACGCCTCAATACAGTGAGCGAGCTGGCCACCGGCATCGCGCATGAAATGAACCAGCCGCTGTCCGCCATCATGAGTTTCAACCAGGCCGCCTTGCGCCTGCTGGCAGAAAACGAGCCGGATGTGGACCGTGTTTCCGAAGCGCTGGCCGAGGCCGTGAACCAGACACGCCGCGCTGCCGGCATCCTGGAGCGCCTGCGTGCCTTCGTCGGCCGCCAGGGCGTGCAACTGCGACCGGTGGCCATCAACCAGGTGGTGATCAATGCGCTCACGCTGCTGGGCAACAAGCTGGGCGAAGCCGGCGTGCGTGTCAGCCTGCACAGCCAGCCCTGTCCGCCGGTACGGGCCGATGCCCTGCAACTCGAGCAGGTGATGGTCAATCTCATCCGCAATGCCGTGGAAGCCATGCAGGACATGCCGGCACAAACACGCGCGCTGAAAGTGGCCACACATGCCGTTGCCGGACGCGTGCACGTTACCGTGACCGATACCGGCCCCGGTCTCGCACCCGCGCAAAATCCACCGCTGTTCACGCGCTTTTTCACCACCAAGCCCGAAGGCATGGGCCTCGGGCTTTCCATCAGCCGCACCATACTGGAAGCCGCCGGTGGCGAACTCACCGGCAGCAATGCGCCGGAGGGAGGCGCCTGCTTCCGCTTTTCACTGCCCGCCTTCATCACCGAGGAAATCCGCCATGGACATTCCCTTGTTTGAACCCACCGTCTTCCTGGTGGACGACGACGATGCCGTGCGCCATTCCCTGCACATGCTCATCAGCACCTACGGCCTGCAGGTGTGCAGCCTGCCCAGCGCCGAAGCCTTTCTCGAAACCTGGCACAGCGAAGCCATCGGCTGTCTGGTGCTGGACATACGCATGGGCGGCATTTCCGGCCTCACCCTGCAGCAATTGCTGCAGGACCGCGACATCAGCATTCCCATCGTCTTCATCACCGGCCATGGCGACATCAGTGCCTGCCGCCGCGCGTTCCGGAGCGGCGCCGTGGATTTCCTCACCAAGCCGGTGGACGAGCAATTGCTCATGGACAGCATACGCCGGGGCATCGTCCAGGACCTGGCGCGCCACCGCACCCGCGCCGATGTCCGCAACCTGCGCGACAAGCTGGCGCAACTTTCCGACCGCGAAAACGAAGTGCTGGCGCTGATGCTGGAGGGCCTGCCCAACAAGCTGATCGCCCGCCAGATCGATCTTTCCACGCGCACCGTGGAATCACATCGCGCCCGCATCTTCGTCAAGCTGGAGGCGGATTCGCTGGCCGAGCTGGTACGGCGCGTGGTGAAGCTGGAAACGGACGAAGCCAGCCTGCAACGCTGATACCGGGCCATGAAAACGGATTCATGTGCACGACTCCCTTGTTCTCTTGGGCCGTCGTTCCGGCGAAAGCCGGAACCCATGATGCGGTGAAAGAATCACCGTCGCTTTAGCCCGCCGTCATCCCCATGTAAGCGGGACAAAAGCCTGAAGGGCGCGCCTGTAATAAGTCCCCTTGGGGGATTGAACAGCCGCAGGCTGGCCCCGAAGAGCCTGCCCCGGAAGGATTCAATCCGGGGGGTGGGCACAGCGAATAATCTCATGGCTTCAAGCAGGGCTTTAAACGCCAAGATTCCCGCTTGCGCGGGAATGGCGCATGTTTAGGGAGCCAAGCATGTAAATCCCATGAAAAAGCCGGGCAGATGCCCGGCTTTTTCATGACAGTGGATTCACCGCACCACGATCAGACCCACGCCGATATGGGAGGGCAGTTTGCGGTTGTAATCCAGGATGGTTTCACCGTAGCCGTTGAAATACTGCAGGTAGAGATAACCGTTGAGCTGGCGCAGGACGCCGCGGAAAGGGTAGCTCGCATCCAGCTGCATGCTGCCATAGCCATTTTGTGTGCCCTTGCGGAAAAGTGCGGAAAATTCCCAGGTATCACCCTTGCGCAGGCGGAAGAGGAAATCGCCAAAGCCGCGGTAATCGGCAATGTCCGGATTGTCGCTACGGTCGATATAGCCGTAGAGCTTGGGCGAGAAACTCCAGATCAGGCCGTGGTCAGTGCTGGGAAAGGTAAACGTGGGGCGCAGATAAAGGATGTTGATGCTGCGCGAATCGGCGCCGTCCTTGCCGTTGGATTCATGGCCCACGCCCAGGCGCAGGCCCGCCAGCGTTTCCACCGAAGGCAGCGGCGAAAAACCGGGGTCTTCCCAGAAGACTTCCGGGCGGTAGGACGAATCACGGAAGGGTTTGGACTCTGCCTCCAAATCCCACACGGACGTTTGCGTGTAGCCGAAATAGAAACGCTCCCACCAGTCCGTCTTTTTCGCCTCGTCGGGATTGAGCAGGCGGAACTTCAGGCTGAACTGGAATTTCGCGCCATAGTCGCCCTCGCCGCGCCAGTTGCTGCCCAGCAGGAAATAGGTGGGCTCATGGCCGCTGATGCCGCGGTCGGCCTCGGGTGAGGCAACGGCCAGCAGTCTTTCTTTCACATCGTCCGGCAAAGTGGCGCTTGTCGTGTCCCCCACATCCGCCACCGGCTTTTCTTCCGGCGCAGCCACTTCCTGTGCACGCACGCCAGCCGCCACCAGCAGCACGGCTGCGATCAGCAGGACCTTCATGGTGTGGCTCCCGCTGTTTCCAGCGCCTGGGCCCGCTGCCAGGCGTCCTGCGCCGACTGCATTTGCCCCTGCTGCTGACGCGCCGTGGCAATCTGCCGCCAGAGCCGCGCCTGCTGTGCCGGCTCCACCGCATAGGCCAGCGCCTTGCGTGCCAGTTGCTCGGCTTCGGCCGGACGCTTCTGGCGCAGGCGCACATCCGCCAGGCGCTGGTAGACCGCAGCCGACTGCGGTGCCAGGCGCTGCGCCCGCTCCAGATTCACGGCCGCCAGATCAAGATCATCATTGCGCAAGGCGCGATCAGCACCCGCCAGCAAGCCCTGCACGGCAGGCAGTTGCGCGCCGTCGGCCAACTGGCGCGATGGCTGCAGCTGTGAAGGCGGCCGATAGGAAAGGCCGTGGGCAGGTGCCGTGGGCATGGGCGCAGCAGGCGGCGCAGGGGTGGCAGGCGGAGGCGGTGTCGAGCCTGTCGCAGGTGCCGGCGCATGTGGCGCCGGCTTGCCCTCGGTGACAGGTACGTTCCTGACGGGCGTGCTGCTGCAGGCGGCAAGCAGGAGAACCAGCAACAGGGAGAGGCCGCGCAGGGGCGACACAAGCGGAAGTGTCGGAACAGAAATGCGGAGCATGTTTTTTTCCCTGGTCACTGCCTTCATCCGTAGCCAAGCAAGGTCAAGGCGCATTAGACCATCATCGCCTGCGCATTGCGCAGCACGCGTGCGCAAAAAGCAGACCGGGCACACCTCCCCTGAACGTCTAACGCGGGATGAGTGCCATTTTTGCAGGGGGCGTTGGCCGCGACGCTGCCTGGGGCAAAGGCTGAATCGTGGCCAACGCCTCCTGCAAAGTGAAAAACCGGATCGGCTCAGAACCAGTCAATGACCCGGTGGAACACCTTGTCCAGCACGGCCGGCACACCGCCTTCGGCGCAGGCCACAGCTTCCTGCGGCAGGGCATCGCTGCGGAAGGGAACATAGACCGAGCCGGAGCAGTTTTCGCTGGAGAGCTTGCCGCTTTCCAGATCGGCCCACTGCCACTGCACGCTTTCCGGCTGCACCTGCACCAGCGAGACCGGATGCAGGCGCTTCATCATGTCCACCCAGATGGGCAGCGCGCCGGTGGCGCCGAAAAGTCCGGTGGCGCGGTTGTCGTCATTGCCCACCCAGACCACGGCCAGATAATTGCCGGTGTAGCCGGCAAACCAGGCATCACGCAGGTCGTTGGTGGTACCGGTCTTGCCCGCCATCACAAGATCCGCCGGCAGGGTGCGATAGGCGCTGGCCGCCGTGCCTTCGCGCATGGTGCGCTGCAGGGCGTAATTGACGAGGTAGACCGAGGCCGGGTCTACCGCCTGCTGCACGGCAAGCCCATAGCGCTTGAGCGCGTGGCCTTTTGCATCCACCACCTCGCGTATGCTGCGCGGCGGCGAGCGGAAACCGCCGCTGGCATACACCTGGAACATGGACAGCACGTCGAGCGGCGACATGTTCACGGCCCCCAGCATGAGCGAGGGATAGGCATTGATGTTTTGCGTCACGCCCAGTTTCTTCAGCGTGGTGATGACATTGGGCACACCCACGTCCATGCCCATGCGGATGGTGGCCTGGTTGTAGGAATGCGAAAGCGCGACATACAAGGGCACGATGCCGTGGCTTTCGCCATCGTCGTTTTTCGGCTCCCAAAGCTGGCCGCCCTGGCTCTGCAGCGAGACCGGACCATCGTCCAGCGGCGAAACCAGCGTGTAGCGGCCAGACTCCAGCGCCGTGAGATACACCGCCGGCTTGACCAGCGAACCGATCTGGCGCTGCGCGTCCAGCGCGCGGTTGTAGCCGGTGAAATCACCGTTGCCGCCGATAATCGCCAGGAGCTCGCCGTTTTCCGGATTCGACACCAGCGCCGCGCCCTGCAGATTGGCAAGCCGCTTGGGGCTGGATTTTTTCAGTCGCGCCATGGCATCGGCAAAAGATGCATCGGCGGCATTCTGCACGCGCGGGTCCAGCGTGGTGAAAATGCGCAGGCCTTCGGACGACAGGTCCTCTTCCTTGTATTCGGTGTGCAGCTGGCGCCGCACGAGGTCAATGAAAGCGGGATACACCGTGGTCGCCGCCGTGGGCCGGGCCAGCACCTCCAGCGGTTTCTGTCTGGCGGCGGCCGCCTCTTCCGGTGAAATCCTTTTTTCCACCAGCAGGTTGTCAATGACGATATTGCGCCGCTTCAGGGCGCGCGCCGGATTGCGGCGCGGATTGTAATAAGACGGCCCCTGTACCATGCCCACCAGCAGGGAAACCTGCGCAAGATCCAGCTCGGAAATGGGCTGGCCGAAATAGAATTGCGCGGCCAGGCCAAAGCCATTCACGGAACGGTCGCCGCTTTGTCCCAGCGCCACTTCGTTGAGATAGGTCTCGAGGATTTCGCTCTTGCTGTAATGCAGTTCCAGCAGCAGCGCCATGGCGGCTTCATTGAGCTTGCGCGACAGCGTGCGCTCATTGCTGAGATAGAAATTCTTCACCAGCTGCTGCGTCAGCGTGCTGCCGCCCTGGTGCAGGCCACCCGCCGTGGCGTTCACCCACACGGCGCGCGCGATGCCGCGCAGGGAAATGCCGTGATGGCGGTAGAAGGCACGGTCTTCCGTGGCCAGCAAGGCATCCACCAGATGCGGCGGCGCGTCTTTCAACTGCATGAGCACGCGGTCTTCATTCTGCTTGGGATAGATGCCGCCGATCACCAGGGGCTCAAGCCGTACCACGCCGCCTTCGCTTTTCAGCGTGCTGGCCACGTCTTCCAGCGTGCTGCCGGCAAAACGCAGGCGCAGCACCTGCGGGCTTTCCACACCGTCGCCAAAGGCAAAGCCACGCGTGTGCACGTAAAGCTCGTTGCCCTTCTGCTGCCAGCTGCCGGTGGTCTCCGGCTCCTGCTGGCGGTAATGGAGGATGCGCAACTCATCCTGCACGTCCGCCATGGACAGCGGGGCACCGGCATAAAGCTCCAGCGGCCGCGCATACACGCGCGCCGGAATCGCCCAGCGCTTGCCTTCGAATTTCTCGCGCACCGTGCCGTCGAGCCGGAGCAGGTAGAGACCGACGCCAACCACGGCCAGCAGGAAAACCACGAGCAGGAGCAACAGGGCAGTCAGGATGAAGCCGCGGGAAGCGCGGCCATGCAGGCGGGAAGGAGTCATGTAGCCAGCAGGCACCGGGTCGGGGGAAAACTGGCGCCGATTCTAGGGCCTGCCGACAGGCTTTTCATCGGGCCTGTTGTATCCGGGAGAAGGCCTGCTTTTCATGCCGGGCCGGCCCGGCAACATTGTCTGTCGCCCGCTGCCAGACTGGCGGGCCGGGCGGCACGCCCGCATAATCGCCCGACTTTTGCAGCAGGTCCTTGAATTTCATGAGCTCCACACGCTTTGACGTCTATGCCATAGGCAATGCCCTGGTCGATGCCGAATACCGCATCACCGACGATTTCCTCAACCGCCACGGTATCGCCAAGGGCCAGATGACCCTGGTGGAAGAAGCGCCGCAGCAGGCGCTGATACGTGCGCTGGACAGCGAATTCGGCCTGGAAAAACGTGCCAGTGGCGGCTCCGCGGCCAACACCATCATCGCCGTTGCCGCTTTCGGCGGCCGCAGCTTCTACTCCTGCAAGGTGGCCAGCGACGGCCAGGGTGATTTCTACGTGCACGACCTGCACGCCGCCGGCGTTTCCAGCAACCTCAAGCCGCAACGCGAAAACGGCATCACCGGTACCTGCGTGGTCATGGTGACGCCGGACAGCGAGCGCACCATGAACACTTTCCTTGGCATCACCTCCGATGTTGCCGTCGCCGAACTCGTGCCGGAATCGCTCAAGGCCGCGCAGTGGCTTTACATCGAGGGCTATCTCGTGAGCTCCGCCTCCGCCCGCGCCGCCGTGAAGGAAGCCCGCGCCATTGCCCGCGCCAATGGCGTGAAAATCGCGCTCACGTTTTCCGATCCCGCCATGGTGCGCTTCTTCAAGCCCGGCCTCGCGGAAATGCTGGACGACGGCGTGGACCTGCTTTTCTGCAACGAAGAAGAGGCCTGCCTGTGGAGCGACACGCTGGGCGTGGACGCCGCGCTGGAAAGCCTGAAAAAGATTGCCCGCGAAGTGGTCATCACCCGTGGCGGCCAGGGCGCGCTGGTGTGGGATGGCGAAAAACGCATTGACATCCCCGCCAGCCCGGCCACGCCCGTGGACTCCAATGGCGCCGGCGACATGTTTGCCGGGGCCTATCTCTTCGGCCTCACGCGAGGCTGGGAACCCGCCCGGGCCGGCGCCCTGGCCAGTCTTGCCGCCGCCGCCGTGGTCAGCCAGTTCGGACCGCGCCTGCCGCTGGAGACCCACGCCGGCCTGCTGCGCGAGTTCAACAGCAGCACGCACTGAAGAGGGCGCTGCGTTCACCCGGCGCGGGCTGGACAGCCCCGAGCCCGCGCCTATAATCGCCCGCCGTTCCGGAGGCCCTGCATGCACAGACTCTGCTCCATAGACGACATTCCCGACGGTGACGCCATCGGCGTGGCCACGCCTCTGGGTGAAATCATGCTGGTGCGCCAGGGCCGCGAGATTTTTGCCTACCGCAACAGCTGCCCGCATCTCGGCATAGAGCTCAACTTCATGCCGGACGAATTCCTGGACACGGAAAAACGCTATATCCACTGCATCAACCACGGCGCGCTCTTCCAGATCGAAGACGGACTCTGCGTCTACGGTCCCTGCAACGGACAGTCGCTGACGCCCGTGTCCGTGAAGGCCGTGGACGGTCTCCTGTGGCTGGAAAATGCACAGGACGAGACACAAGGTTAAGGCCGGCAGCCGCTGGCCGGGCCGATTCCGCAACCGGCAGGAAGCACGGTTGTCCGGCCAATCGCTTCTTGATATAGATGGCGTTTCATTCGCCTGAGGGAATGGCACAAATGGCAACGGCAGCAGACAAGACCAAGAGCAAGACGACGACGCCCGCACCGGCCAGCAAGCCGGCGAAAACAGGCGCCAGCAAGGCTCCGGCAAAGCCTGCCGCCAAAACGCCCGCCAAGACCAGCACCGAAAAGAAACCGGCCAGCAAGACGCCGGCAAAAGCACCGGCAAAGCCCGCGGCCAAAACACCGGCCAAGGCCCCGGTGAAAACGCCTGCAAAAGCGCCGGCCAAACCGGCCGCCAAGCCCGCCGAGAAAAAACCGGTCGCCAAGACACCGGCGAAAACGCCGGCAAAACCCGCTCCCGCCAAGCCGGCCAGCACCGGCAAGGCCGCTGACGCAAAGACCCGGGCCCCCGCCAAAACCACTGAAAAGAAACCTGTGGCCAAAACGCCGGTCAAAGCTCCTGCCAAGCCCGCGGCCCGTGCCACACCCGAGAAAAAACCGGCCGCCAAACCAGCGGCTGCCGCCAAGGCCGCCCCGGCCAGCAAGACCAAGGCAGCCGCACCAGCCGCCGCAAAAACCCCTGCCAAGGTGCCCGTCGCCAAGGCTGCGCCCCCTGCCGCGAGCCCCGCTCCGGCCGAGAAAACCTCACCATCCAGCAAAGCCGTACCCGTGAAAACCGAAACCCCAAAAGCCGCTGCAGCAAAACCCGCCGTCAAGGCCCGTCCCGCCCGCGTTCCCACCGGACCGGCCGGCAATGTCCTCATCCATGGCACCGCGCCCTACCAGGAAAGCAAGGGCGAGGACTACATGAACCCCCAGCAGGTGGAACATTTCCGCATCATCCTGCGCGCCTGGAAGCGCGAGCTGATGGAGGAAGTGGACCGCACCGTGCACCACATGCAGGATGAATCCGGCAGCCTGCCCGACCCCAACGACCGCGCCACCCAGGAAGAGGAATTCTCGCTGGAGCTGCGCACGCGTGACCGCGAACGCAAGCTCATCAAGAAGATCGACCAGACGCTGGAGCGCATCGAAAAGGAAGACTACGGCTACTGTGACGACTGCGGCGTGGAAATCGGCATACGTCGCCTTGAAGCCCGTCCCACCGCCACGCTCTGCATAGACTGCAAGAGCCTGGCCGAAATCAAGGAAAAGCAGCTGGTGGGCTAAAGGCCCGCTGTCTGCCGGAAAAAAACGCCGCCTTCGCGGCGTTTTTTATGGAGCTCGCCTACATGAGCACCTGATCACCCTGTCGTCCCCATTACCCGCAAGGAGAACACCATGACACACACCGGAAGCTGCCATTGCGGCCATGTCCGTTTCGAGGTGGAGGGCGACATTCCCGCCGTGATCCAGTGCAACTGCTCGCACTGCCAGCGCAAGGGCTACCTGCTCTGGTTCCTGCCCCGCGAGCGGCTCACCCTGCACAGTCCCGACAGCGCCCTTGCCACCTACACCTTCAACCGGCATGTGATACGGCATCATTTCTGCCCCGTCTGCGGCTGCGCGCCCTTCGGTTTCGGCACGGATGCACAGGGCAAGGCAACCGCAGCCGTAAACGTGCGCTGCCTGGAAAACATCGATCTGGCCACACTGACCGTGCAGCAGGTGGATGGCCGGAGTTTCTGACATGGCCGCCTATATCGGCCGCTTCGCCCCCACGCCCACCGGTCCGCTGCATTTCGGCTCGCTGATTGCCGCCGTGGCCAGCTATTGCGACGCCCGTGCCGCCGGCGGCCAGTGGCTGCTGCGCATGGAAGACCTGGACCCGCCCCGGGAAATGCCGGGAGCCGCCCAGCGCATCATCGAGCAGATCAAGGCCTACGGTTTTGAATGGGACGGCGAGCCTGTTTTCCAGAGCCAGCGCCTGCATGCCTACCACGATGCCATCGCCACGCTGCAGCAGGCCGGCCATCTTTTCTGGTGCGACTGCTCACGCAGCGAACTCGCCCGCAGCGGCAGCCTCATGTATCCCGGCCATTGCCGTGAATTCACCACACCGCGACGCGATGCCGCCGTGCGTGTGCGCGTGCCACCAGGACGGCTGCACTTTACGGATCGCGTTTTTGGCGAGCAGGGCGAAGACGTGGCCAGTACCGTGGGGGATTTTGTCATCCTGCGTCGCGACGGCCTCTTTGCCTACCAGTTGGCCGTGGTGGTGGACGATGCATGGCAGGGCGTGACCGACGTGGTGCGCGGCGCGGACCTGCTGGACAACACCGCCCGCCAGATCCTGTTGCAGAAAATGCTGGGCCTGCCGACTCCGCGCTACCTGCACCTGCCCCTGGCCCTGCATGCCGACGGCGCGAAACTTTCCAAGCAGACCTTCGCCCGTGCAATCCCCACGCCCGCCGAAGGCCGGCTGGTCTGGCAGGCGCTGGATTTTCTCAGGCAACAGCCGCCGGCGGAACTCGGGAGGCGCAGCCCGCGCGATGTGCTGGCCTGGGGCATAAAGAACTGGCAGCCGGAAAAAATTCCGGCCCGGCAGGGTTTTCTTTCGCCGGAACCCTGAATACAAAAAAAGAAAAAAGGAGCACGCCACCATGCCGGGAAAAATGTTTCTCCTCCTTGCCTCCAGAATTGCCATCAGCGTTGTCACCATCGGTGGCGTGACCCTCCCCGCCCATGCCGCCACGCCGGCAGAACCGGCAGTGTCCGTGGTGGAAGACTTCATCAGGGCGGGTGCCGGCAGCGTCCTCAAGGGATGCAATATGCTGGCGCATGTTTGCGGCGACGAAGCCTTCAGGACACTGGAAAAAGGCTATGGCGAAAGCGACGAGGGAAGACGGAACTGGCGAAAGATGGAACTGGGGCCGCTCACCGTGACAGCCACCTATCCGGTGCAGGATACATCGCGCTATTACATCGAGCAGGTCAGCATGAACGGCCCCGGCTGGCCCGTTCCCGAAGGCCTGGACATCGGACAGCCCAAAGCCCGGGTCGCCGAACGGCTGGGACCGCCCACGCGCAGCAATGCCAACAAATGCGATGTGTATTTTTCCGAAGCCCAGGTCGCCAGTGCCACCTTCTGCTTCAGGGACGGGCAGATCAGCACGATCAGCTGGGAATACCTGGTGGACTGAAGCCGTCGGCACACTCGCCCTTCAATGCAGCCCTGTATCGAAAGGCGAGGCGACTAATCCCCGGCAGCCGTTCACGGTGCCATCAGAACGATGCGCGCGGCATTGAACGCCAGCGCAACCAGCACCAGCGAAGACAGGAAGAACAGCGCAAAACGCATTTCTATCTTGTTCACCACCGCCTGCACCAGGCTGTGCGCCACGCGCAGGATCACATAGGCCCAGGCCAGCATGGCATTGATGCCGTCACCGGCGTTCATCAGCGCCAGCGTGATGGCAATGGCGTAGAAAATCGTCGGCTGCTCCATCAGGTGGTTGTAGTTGTCTGCCTTCCAGCGCACGTTTGGCGGCAAGAGGTTCATCTGCTCGCCACGTGGCGCATTGGAATCCAGCTTCATCTTCATTTTCATGATGGCGGGAATGCGTGTGACATACATCCAGCCCCACATCACGAGAGACCAGACGACCAGGGCGACAACGGCATTGAGGATGGGGCTGTGCATGGAATACTCCTGTTCGGGGTGCGGCAGAAAGCGTTCTTGTTGTGGCCACCCCTTATCACCCTGCCCCTGCCGCATTGCAAGCCCGGCACAGCGCCGTTGCCGCCGCACAGCCATGCCGGCATTTATGACAGTAATCAGTCCGCCAGGTACTGCCGCAAGGCTTCGATGGCATGCCGCACTTTTGCCGGCTGGGCATCGCGTTGCGGCGTCATCGCATACACGCCAATCGACGGCACGCGCCACTCCGGCAGGATCCGTATCAGCCTGCCGCTTTTCAGCTCGTCTTCCACATCCGGCAAGGGCTGTCGCGCAATACCGGCACCGGCCAGCGCCATCTCGCGCAAGGAGCGTGAATTGGTGCTGGCAACACGCGCTTCTATGCGGGCGCGGAAGCTTTCGTTTTTCGGGCCGGTGAGTTCCAGCTGATGCGGTGTTTCCAGCACGGTCAGCACCAGCCAATCGTGGGCCAGCACAGCCTCCGGCGTCTTCGGCAAGCCGCGGCGGGCGATATAAGCCGGCGCCGCGCACAGCACCATGTCCCATACCGCCAGCTCGCGTGCCACCAGGCTGGAGTCCGCCAGCGTGCCTATGCGTATGGCCAGATCAATGCGTTCCTCGATGAGGTCGATGCGACGGTCTTCAATGAACAGGCGCAGGCGCAGTTCCGGATGGTTCTGCAACAGCGGCCCCAGGGCACCGGCCAGATGCGTGCCGGCAAAACCTACCGGCGCGGCAATGCGCAGTTCTCCCACGGCGGCGTCGCGCAATTCGGCCAGGCGCTGCTCGGCCGACTGCGCGGCTTTCACCATGGCCGCGCAGCCCTCGTAGAAAGCCGCACCGGCTTCGGTCAGCGTGAGCCGGCGCGTGGAGCGATGCAGCAGGACCACGCCGGTCTCCGCTTCCAGCCGGCGTATCTGCTGGCTGACCGCCGAGGTGCTCATGGCGAGCTCGCGCGCTGCCGCGCTCATGGCGCCGGTCTCCACCACGCGGGCAAACAGGGCCATGCGCCTGAGCTTGTCCATATCGTTCTCTTTATAACGTTTTCGCCGCAGGCGCTTTTTCTCTTCACGACATTGGCGCCAGAACACCACCGGGCTCTTCCGTAGGAGCGGCTTCAGCCGCGAACCCCGCCGTCA
>JASLCO010000375.1 GCA_030146505.1 Moraxellaceae bacterium | reverse complement strand
CAGCAGGCTGGGTTCGAGTATGGTGCCCACGGTCAGGCGGCCGCGCACCTCTCCGCGCAGCGCCAGCGCCTGGTCCTTGAGGCTGCGGGCCTCGGCGAGAATCTGCCGGGCTTTTTCGATCAGTTCCTGCCCGGCACGCGTTAGCGCCACGCCGCCGGCGGTGCGCTCGAAGAGGGGCAGGCCCAGCTCTTCTTCCAGCGCCTTGATCTGCGCAGTGACTGCCGGCTGGCTCAGGTGCAGCACTTCGGCAGCCTGTGTGACATGGCCATGCTCGGCCACCGTCACAAATGTACGCAATTGATACAGTTCCATTCCGGGGCATCCTGGGCGGCGCGTATGCGCCTTTAAGTGCTTGTTATGGCTGACGAAATCCCTGTCGCTATCAGCTTAGTTTATTTTTCGCATCAGAAAATACAATTGGCCGGAGTATTTGACCAGTGACTAGTCTCCACAGACCACTCGGTCAGACATGACCTCGCGAGCATTCAAATAATAATTTCGCCACTAGAAAAGCAACACAGGAGAGCGTCATGAGCCAACCAGCCCAATATGATTGGGCGGCCCTTCAGGCCGACCCGCGTTTCCAGAATCTGCATCGTCGAAAAAGTCGTTTCCTCTGGGGCCTCATGGCCTTTTCCCTGATCTACTACTTTCTTCTCCCCATCGGCGCCGCCTACACGAAAGAGCTTTTCCGCACGCAGGTGTGGGGGCCGCTCAATATCGGTCTGCTGTTTGCGCTTTCCGAATTCGTGGTGGCCTGGGGTGTCGCGGTGATTTATTCGCGACGCGCCAACCGTGAGTTTGATCGCCTTGCCGCTGAGCTGGTGTCTGTGCACGGGGAGGGGCGTCATGAATAAATTTCTCGCCGTTCTCATTACCCTGCTGCCGGGCCTGGCCATGGCCGACGGTGGTGCTGTCGCCCCCGAGTATCGCCCACTGACATTCATGGTGTTTGGCGCGATTATCGCCCTCACCATGTTCGTGACCTATCGCGCCGCCAAGCGTGTGCGTTCTGCATCGGACTTTTACACCGCCAACAGCGGCATCTCGGGCCTGCAAAACGGCTGGGCCATTGCCGGGGATTATCTCTCGGCCGCCTCTTTCCTGGGTATTGCCGGCCTTATTTCGCTCTACGGTTATGACGGCTTCATGTATTCCGTGGGTTTTCTCATGGCATATATCACCGTGTTGCTGGTGATTGCCGAGCCTTGCCGCAATATCGGGAAATATACGCTGGGCGATATTCTCTCGTATCGTAACGATCCGAAGAAAACCCGCGTTGCCAGTGCACTGTCCGTGATTACCGTCTCCACGATTTACCTCACGGCACAGATGGTCGGCGGTGGCGTATTGGTAAAAACCCTGATCGGCATTGATTACGAAGTGTCGGTGATGGTGGTGGGCGTGCTGATGCTGGCCTATGTGCTGTTTGGCGGCATGGTGGCCACGACCTGGGTACAGATCATCAAGGC
Organism: Moraxellaceae bacterium; assembly: GCA_030146505.1. Taxonomy (GTDB): domain Bacteria; phylum Pseudomonadota; class Gammaproteobacteria; order Pseudomonadales; family Moraxellaceae; genus UBA2031. The sequence goes on along the minus strand of JASLCO010000375.1, from coordinate 3,133 downwards.
CATTCTGCTGGTGCTGGCCTCCATCGTGCTGGTGATGCTGGTGTGGGCGCCCTACGGCTTTTCCCTGCCGGGTTTTCTGGAGTCTGCCGTAGGCGATGCCAAGGTACAGGCGCAGGTGGCCAGGCTGCTGGGGGATTCCGCCGGCAATATGAGCCCGGCCGAGCTGGGCCAGCGCTTCCTCGAGCCCGGTCTTTATCTCAAGGATCCGCTGGACCAGATTTCCCTCGGGCTGGCACTGGTGCTCGGTACCGCAGGCCTGCCGCATATCCTGATGCGCTTTTTCACCGTGCCGACGGCGCAGGAGGCACGCAAGTCCGTGATCTGGGCCATGAGCATCATCGGTGGTTTTTACGTGCTGACGATATTCCTTGGTCTGGGGGCTGCCACCAAGGTCGGCGCGCCGGGCATTTCCGGCATCGACAAGGGCGGCAATATGGCAGCTCCCTTGCTGGCGCAATATCTTGGCGGCGGTGCGGATTCCGTGATCGGCAATCTTTTCCTGGCCTTCGTGGCCGCGGTTGCCTTTGCCACCATCGTGGCCGTGGTGGCCGGGCTGGTGCTGGCGGCGGCTAGTGCCATGGCGCATGACCTTTATGTCGGCGTGATACGCGAGGACCATGTGTCGCCGCAGGAACAGATACGGGCGGCGCGCATTGCCACCGTGCTGGTAGGGGCGCTGGCCATTGTCATCGGCATCGCGGCCAAGGGGCAGAACGTGGCGCATCTGGTGGGACTTGCCTTTGCGGTCGCGGCCAGCGCCAACCTGCCTTGTATCGTGCTCACGCTGTACTGGCGGCGCTGCAATACCGGCGGCATCATCGCCGGCATGGTGGTGGGTACCTGCACGGCCATTGCGCTGGTGCTGGTCTCGCCCAACATGACGTATCCGCTGAAGGTGCGTGCCGATGCGGAAAAGGTCGTGGCAGCCGCGCCGGCCCGGCATGCCGAGCTTGCGGCCAGCCTGCAGGTGCTCACCGGTGACGAGCGCGCAAAGGTGGAAAAAGCCCTGGCCAAGCTCGACAAGGAAACGCAGAAAGCACAGGACGATCTTGCGAAAACCGAAGACAAGACCACCTCGCTGGTAGGCCTGGAAAAGCCGCTGATTCCGCTCAAGAATCCGGGCATCATTTCCATTCCGCTCGGTTTCCTCGCCGTCTTCCTGGGTTCGCTGCTGTGGCGTCGGGACGAGCGCGCCGACGGTCTCTGGGAAGAAATCTATGTGCGGCAGAATACCGGCATAGGCGCGGAAAAAGCGCAGAAGCACTGACACAGGGAAAACCGATGCCTGCCCGTCGCTGATTGGCAGGCATCGGGAAAACAATAATGACGCAGGCCGTGCAGGAAAAACTGGCATTGCCTTTCATGGAGAAAAGAGCATGAGCACTATCGATTCCATTCTGGTGGAAAGCCGGGTTTTTCCGCCGCCCGATGATTTCCGCCGCCGCGCCAATGTGCCGGGCATGGAGGCCTACAACGCCCTCTGCGAACAGGCGGAAAGTGATTACGAAGGCTTCTGGGCCAATCTTGCTCGCGAGAACCTGACCTGGCACAAGCCGTTCACCCGGGTGCTGGATGAGAGTCGCGCGCCTTTCTATCGCTGGTTTTACGATGGCGAGCTCAATGTTTCCTTCAACTGCATTGACCGCCATCTGCCCTTGCTGGCCAACAAGATTGCGCTGATTTTCGAGGCTGACGATGGCGCTGTGCGCCGCGTCACCTATGCCGAGCTGGCGCGCCTGGTTGACCAGTTTGCCAATGGCCTGAAGTCGCTGGGCGTGGCCAAGGGCGACCGCGTCATCGTCTACATGCCCATGAGCATCGAAGCCGTGGTGGCCATGCAGGCCTGCGCACGCATTGGTGCCATACATTCCGTGGTCTTCGGCGGCTTTTCGGCAAAAAGCCTCAACGAACGCATCATCGACGCGGGCGCCAAGCTGGTGATCACCGCCAATGCCGGCATGCGCGGCGGCAAGGTGGTGCCGCTCAAGGCCACGACGGATGAAGCCGTGGACATGGGGGGCTGCTCCTCACTGGAGAATGTGATTGTCTATCGCCGTGCCGATGAGCAGCAGGCGCCTGTCAAGTGGCACCAGGGCCGCGACGTCTGGTGGCATGAGCTGGCGCAGGACCAGCCCGATCATTGCGAACCCACCTGGGTGAATGCGGAAGACCCGCTTTTCATTCTCTACACCTCGGGCTCCACCGGAAAACCCAAGGGTGTGCAGCATTCCAGCGCGGGTTTCCTGCTGGGTGCCGTGAACTCCATGCGCTGGGTTTTCGATTACAAGCCCGACGACATTTTCTGGTGCACGGCTGATGTGGGCTGGGTCACCGGCCATTCCTACGTGGCCTACGGCCCGCTGGCACTGGGCGGTACGCAGGTGATTTTCGAGGGCGTGCCCACGTATCCGGATGCCGGCCGTTTCTGGCAGATGATAGAGCGCCATCGCGTCACGACTTTCTATACGGCGCCGACGGCGATCCGTTCCCTCATCAAGCTGGGTGCCGACCTGCCTGGCAAATCCGACCTGTCTTCCCTGCGTTTGCTCGGCACCGTGGGCGAGCCCATCAACCCCGAAGCGTGGATGTGGTACCACGAAAAAGTCGGTAGCCGCCGCTGTCCCATCGTGGACACCTGGTGGCAGACGGAAACCGGTGCGCACATGATTGCGCCGCTGCCCGGTGCCGTGCCCACCAAGCCCGGCTCCTGCACGCTGCCGCTGCCCGGCATCATGGCCGACATCGTGGACGAGGCCGGCATGCCGGTGGAAAAGGGCAAGGGCGGCTTCCTCGTCATCAGGCGCCCCTTCCCGTCGCTGGTGCGCACGCTCTGGAATGATCCCGACCGTTTCGTGAAATCGTATTTCCCCGAGGAATACAACGGCCGTATTTATCTCGCCGGCGATTCGGCGCATCGCGATGAAAGCGGTTATTTCTGGATCATGGGTCGTATTGACGAGGTGCTGAATGTCTCCGGCCATCGCCTTGGCACCATGGAAGTGGAGTCGGCGCTGGTGGCCAATCCGCTGGTGGCCGAAGCCGCCGTGGTAGGGCGTCCGGATGCGCTCAAGGGAGAGGCCATCGTCGCTTTCGTCGTGCTCAAGGGGGCGCGTCCTTCTGGCGACGAGGCAAA
>JASLCO010000366.1 GCA_030146505.1 Moraxellaceae bacterium | reverse complement strand
ATGCTGAACACGATGAGTGTGGCCAGGATGGTGATTGACAGCGCCAGCCCCAGAATGCCCCATTTATAGCGGGTGACAATGCGCCAGTACTGGCGCAGGTCTATTTCCATCTCCGGATCAGGAGATGCCACAGTGATGACGTTTTTTTCCATGACAGGCCAGCGATCAGAAGAAGCTTTGTTCAATGGTCAGGATGTCGCCGGGGCGCAGGAAGGTATCCAGCGAAACGGCACGGGGACGACCAAAGGGGTCATCCTCGTGAATGATGAATATCTTGGTGAAAGAGGCACGCGGCGTGAAACCACCCGCCAGCGCGATCGCCTTGCGTACCGTAAGCCCGGGCATGTAAGCCAGCCCCCCTGGCTTGTTGACTTCGCCATTCACAAAGAACTGGCGATATTCAAGAATGCTGACATAGACCTGCGGATTGACGAGGTAGCCATTGCGCAGTTGCTCGGTCAGGTAATCCTGCAACATGCCTATGGTCATGCCCTGGGCACGGATCTCCCCCAACAGGGGGAAAGACAGGGTGCCGGCATCGCTCAAGCGTGTATCGACGGCCAGGTCCTTTTCGTTGAAAACCGTGACCATTAGCCTGTCGCCAGGCCCGAGCTTGTAATCAGAAGAAAGGGAAAAGACCGGAGCCGTCTGGGCCGGTGTCTCAGCCGCAGGCAAAGGCAGATTCAGGACGGGAGCTGGGTCACTCTCAGTCGCCATCAGTGACTGGTCACTTGAGCCAAACAGGCGATCCCACCACCCAGGGGCGCCATAGGCCGTCCCGGTCAGCAGGGACAGGCCCAACACCATACACAGCACACGCCTCATGAACTGCCCCGTTACAGACTCAACTGGGCATTCAGCGAGAACACCGTGCGATCGTACTCATACGCGGAAAGCGAGGAATCACGATTGGTGTTGGAGACGCCAGCCCCCAGCACCAGCCAGCGACGCATCTGGTAGTTCACGACAGCACCCACCGTGCGGGAATCATCATTGCGGGCAGGGCTTCCCGGCACGGCCGGATCATAATCATCCTTGCCGACTCCCAAGGTCAGCTTGCTCTCGATGCGCTCGCTCCAGTCATGTCCCCAGCCCACCGCGATATTGCGACCGTCAACGCTGGCATAAGGCAGAGTCGCATCCTGCAGGCGGCGGCTGCCATCCAGGGTGAAACGGGTACGTTCCAGCGGCGTCCACACCACGCCCACATCCCAGGCAAAGCCGGAGAGGCTTTTACCGGCACGGTCACGGTTATTGCTACCCAGGCGGATCTTGCCGGTTGTGCTGGCCGTGCTTTCCCAGGTCACCCCCAGGAAATAGGCATTGCCGGTGTAGTCGGCAACAGAGGCCGTGGTGGCATTGTCGTAATCGCCTTTGCTGTATTCATAGTCCAGCAGCAGCTTGGTCTTGGGCATGACACGCAGGCGGAACTCCAGCAAGCCATTGAGGGAGTCCATGTCCTTGTCAACCGCTGCGGAGGGCAAAACGCCACCAATCACATTCTGGCGGTCATAGCGGGTCTGGCCGAAGTTCAGGTTCAAGGCAACCTGACCCGCCGCGTCCTTGGCACCGTATTCCATGCCGCCGCTCAAGGTACCCAAGGTATAGGTATCCGGGCTACCCAGCAGTTGGGCAAGGGCATCCGACGTAATGCGGCCATCCGTCGCACCGGTACCGATATCGTCATGCAGGAAGTTGTAGCCGGCACCCAGATCGAAGCGGAAACGCCCCGTCGGTTCGACATGGGCATTCAGGTTGAACATATTGTCGGTGTAATTGTTGATGTCCTCGCCGTAAAAACCGGCAGCCATGGCATAGCGCGCGCTATAAACGTTGTCACGATCCTGGGCCACGAGGTCGAAGGTGGGCTTGACCACCGTCACGAAGGAAGAAACCTCATTGCTGGACATCTTGTAGATGTTGCTATCTTCCCGGGCCTGGACTTCCAGCGTGGGAATGAAGCGGAAAGGCTCCCAGTTAAAGGCCTGGGGATCCAGTGCCACAGCGGCCTGCGCCATCTGCGCCGCAGAACAGGTTATCGCTGCAGACAACAATGCCAGCTTCTTCATGCTATCCATCCATTCCTTCCTTAATCAATCCGAGCAACGTGATGCGACTCACCACCGGCCTCCATGCACACCATGCGAAAAGCCGGCCAACGCCGATTTGAAGACGCGGCATGCTATCACCGGTTAACCGCTCCGTCACGCCGGAAATCAAGTGCTTGGCGACAGTTATTGCCGGGGCCGATATAATGCGCACCCTTCGTGACACTTCCCTTAAAACACCCTGCCGTAACCGTGAGATTCCGCATGAGCAATGATCCTGTAGTCATCGTCAATGGCGCCCGCACCCCCATGGGGGGCTTTCAGGGAGCGCTTGGCTCCGCCACTGCCCCGGAACTGGGCGCCGTCGCCATCCGCGAAGCTATCAGCCGTGCCGGCCTCAAGCCGGGAGACGTGCAGGAAGTCATCATGGGCTGCGTGCTTCCCGCCGGTCTCAAGCAGGGTCCCGCCCGCCAGGCCGCCATTGATGCCGGCCTTCCCGCCTCAGCCGGCGCCACCACCATCAACAAGCTCTGCGGTTCCGGCATGAAAGCCACCATGCTGGCCCACGACCTCATCAAGGCCGGCAGCAATGAGGTCATGGTGGCAGGCGGCATGGAATCCATGTCCAATGCACCTTACGTGCTGACCAAGGCCCGTGCCGGCTATCGCATGGGTCACGGCGAAGTGAAGGACCACATGTTCCTGGACGGCCTGGAAGACGCCAAGACCGGCCGCCTCATGGGCTCTTTCGCACAGGACATGGCCAATACCCTGGGCATGACCCGGGCCGACATGGATGCCTTTGCGATTGAGTCGCTGAAACGCGCCCAGGCCGCCATCAGCAACGGCAGCTTCAAGGCCGAAATCGTTCCCGTGACAGTGCAGACGCGAAAAGGCGAAGTGGTCGTGGACACCGACGAGCAGCCCGGCAATGCCAATGCAGACAAGATCCCCACGCTCAAGCCGGCCTTCGCCAGGGACGGCAGCATCACCGCCGCCAACGCCAGCTCCATCTCCGACGGCGCCTCCGCCCTGGTGCTGATGCGCGAATCCGAAGCCGCCAGGCGTGGCCTCAAGCCCTTGGCCCGTATCGTGGCGCACGCCACACAGTCCCAGCACCCGAGCGAATTCACCATTGCTCCCGTGGGCGCCCTCGCCAATCTTTTTGCCAAGACCGGCTGGACAAGCGCCGACGTTGATCTTTTTGAAATCAACGAAGCCTTCGCCATGGTCACCATGGCCGCCATGAACAAGCACAACATCCCGGCGGAAAAGGTGAATGTGTATGGCGGCGCCTGTGCCCTGGGCCATCCCATCGGCTCCACCGGCTCGCGCATCATCCTCACCCTCATCCATGCCCTGAAGCAGCGCGGCGGCAGGAAAGGCGTGGCGGCCCTCTGCATCGGCGGCGGCGAAGCCACGGCCATGGCCATAGAGCTGATCTGAAAAAGCAGATGCACGGAAAAGGCCGCTTCATGCGGCCTTTTTTGTGCGCCAAAGTGACTTTCCGGTTCTGGTGGAAGAACAGCGGCCATGATTCAATCGGCGGCCCCGTGACTGCCCATTCACCCGAAGCCCACAGGATCCCGCCATGAACGCCGTCGCCGACCTCCAGACCCAGCCCTGGCATGCCATCTATGCCGAGTGCGGCATCAATCCGGTATTGCCGGAAATCGCCGAAAAGTCCCTGGCCGACTATATCGAGTCCCATGCCCGGAACCTGGGCAACAGCCCGGCCATGGAGTACCTCGGCGTCACGGTGAGCTATGCCGAGCTGGATCGCCTGGCCAATCGCCTGGCCCATGTGCTGCAGAAGATCGGTGTACAGAAAGGCGATGTCATCGGCATGCACCTGCCCAATACCCCGCAATACCTGATTGGCCTGGTGGCCGCCGCCAAGGTAGGCGCCGCCGTTTCTGGTGTTTCACCGCTGCTCACGCCTCCCGAACTCGTGCACCAGATCAATGACGCCCGCATCAAGGTGCTGATCAGCCTGGACCAGCTCAATGCGCCGGTTGCGCAGATCGATGGCAAGGTGCCCACACTGAAAGCCGTACTGGTGACCGGCCCGATTGATCTTTTGCCGAGCTGGAAAAAATGGCTGGCCTACAAGCTCAAGAAGCTGAACAAAGTCACGCCGGCCCCCATGCAGCATGCGCGGGTGCTGGACTTCTGGAGCGAGCTCAAGCGAGCCTCCGCAACACGCGTCTACACCAGGCTCGCGCACAACGACACCATTTACATCCAGTACACCGGCGGTACCACCGGCAAGCCGAAGGGCGCTGAAACCTCGCTTTACAACATGTTCTCCAATGCCCGCCAGTGTGAAGCCTTCGCCACCTACACACCGGGCAGCGACACCCTGGCCGCCGCCTTCCCCTATTTCCACATGGCCGGCCTGTCACTGGCGCTGCTCGGCATGCAGCAGGCCGCCCGCATCCTCATCGTGCCGGACCCGCGCAATGTGGAGATGTTCTGCAAGGTGATGCAGAAATACCCGCCCACCTTCCTCGCCAACGTGCCCACTCTCTACCAGATGCTCTACGAGCACCCCGAGTTCAAAAAAGTCGATTTCTCGGGCCTGAAAATGGCCATGTCCGGCGCCGCGCCCTTCCCTCCGGAAATGATCCACCAACTGGAATCCGTCATCGGCAAGGGCAAACTGGCCGAGGTTTACGGCATGACCGAAACCAGCCCGCTGCTCACCTGCAATCCGCCGACACGCCCGAAAATCGGCAGCGTGGGCGTGCCCGCCGTGGGCACCCTCATCAAGATCGTGGACGTGGAAACCGGCACGCGCGAAATGCCGCTGGGCGAGCCGGGCGAACTCATCGCCTGCGGCCCGCAGGTGATGAAGGGCTATCTGCACCTGCCTGAAGCCACAGCCAAAACCGTGCGCGAATTCGATGGCAAGACATGGATCTACACCGGTGACATCGCAAGAATGGATGCCGAGGGCTACGTCTCCATCTGCGACCGCAGCAAGGACATGCTCATCGTCGGCGGCTACAAGGTGTTCTCGGTGGAAGTGGAAGGCAAGCTGGCCGAACTGGACTTCATCGAACTCTCCGCCGTCATCGGCACGCCGGATGAAAAGCGTCCGGGCAATGACGTGGTCAACCTGTACATACAGTTGAAGCCAGACGCCCGCCATCTCGACCAGAACGAACTCCGGGAAAAAACCCTCAGCTTCTGCCGCGAACAAATGGCCGCCTACAAAGTGCCCAAGCACATACACTTCCTGGATGCCCTGCCACTCACCGCCGTGGGCAAGCTGGACAAGAAAGCCCTGCGCTGAGGCATGCATTACCAGAAAAAATTTATTGCATGACTATCTAATGTGCCATTAAAACGCTGCCGCCCCAGCAAAGGCCGGGGAGCACTGGCTTCAGGGTCTGTAAAACGATAAAAAGCCTCTGGATTCCCGCCTTCACCGGGATGACAGCTGGATCAGATAGCCAAGAACGTAATTCCTTCAAAAAAAGCCGGCCACAGTGCCGGTTTTTTCTGCGGCAAATGCAACAGGCTGTTGCATTTTCACCCCCGCAAACGGCATTTTGGCAACCGGCGGCTATGGCCTGCCCCCGGCCCCGCCGATAAAATGTCCGGCCGGTCACGAGCCCGGCCCACCCGAAACCCGAGGAGATAAAGGCGTGTCACGACTGCCGGTTGTTGTCGGATTTGGCGGCATCAATGCCGCTGGCCGTTCCTCCTTCCATCAGGGCTATCGCCGTCTGGTCCTGGATGCGCTGGGCCAGAGCCGCCAGGCACAGACCCTGGCCGACCTCGGCAGGCTGATGCGTCTTGAAGACTCGCCAGGCCAGAATGATTTCATACGCCGCCATACGCTGGTGCGGCGCATAGAGCCGCAATATTTCGATGTGGCGGCCGCACCGCTGCAACACCGCATGCACATCGGCGCCGACAAACTGGTTTTCCGGCTGCGCCAACGCGACCTGCCGCTGCAAATCCCGCCCCATTGGCAAGTGGAAACGCTTTCCGACACCGAAGTTTCCATCACCGTCAGCGACGGCATGGAAATACTGGTGCCCGATGCCCACGCCTTTGCCGTCAGCAGCGCCGGCCAGTTGCCTACCGGTTTTGATCCATCCCTCTACTATCCGGCCCGTCACCATCCACGCGCCTTGCAGATGACGGTTTTCGGTGCCAGCGATGCCCTGCATTCCACCGGTATTCCCTGGGATGAGTTGCGCCAGAAAATCGCACCGGACCGCATCGCGGTTTACGCCTCTTCCGCCCACGGCCAGCTTGACGATTACGGCGTCGGCGGCATGCTGAAATCCGCCTGGCAGGGCAAGCGCAACAGTGCCAAGCAATGCCCGCTGGGCTTTGCGGAAATGCCAGCCGACTTCATCAACGCCTATATCCTGGGCAGCGTCGGTGCCACCGCCGGCGTGCTCGGCGCCTGCGCGACCTTCCTCTACAACCTGGAGCGTGCCGTCACCGACATCCGTGAAGGCCGCATTGATTTCGCGCTGATCGGCGCCACCGAAGCCCCCATCCTGCCGGAGGTAATGGAAGGCTATCGCGCCATGGGCGCGCTGGGCGAAGACGGCAAGCTGCTGGAACTGGACCGGGCGCGCGGCATCACCGAGGTCGACCATACAAGGGCTACCCGCCCCTTCGGCTACAACGCCGGCTTCACCATGGCCGAGGCCGCGCAGTTCGTCGTCATCACCAGCGACTCGCTGGCGCTGGAACTGGGCCTGCCCATACATGGCAGCGTGCCTGGCATCTTCGTGCATGCCGACGGCTACAAGAAATCCATTTCCGCACCCGGCATCGGCAACTACTTCAGCCTGGGCAAGGCCGTGCGCCTGGCGCGCGACATCCTTGGTGAAGAAAAGGTGCGCCGGCAGACCTATGTACAGGCGCACGGCACCGGCACGCCGCAGAACCGCGTCACCGAATCCCATGTTTTCGACAGCATTGCCGGTGCCTTCGGCATAGAAGACTGGCTGGTGTCCTCCATCAAATGCTATGTGGGCCATTCGCTGGGCGCCGCTGCCGGCGACCAGTTCATGGCCGCCCTTGGCGTGTGGTCGGAAGGCTATGTACCGGGCATTTTCACACTGGACGAAATCGCCCACGACGTGAACCGCCAGCACCTGCGTTTCTCGCAACAGCATGTGGAAGCCGGCCGGGAAGGCATGTCCGCCTGCTTCATCAACTCCAAGGGATTTGGCGGCAACAATGCCAGCGCCCTGCTGCTGGGACCACAGGAAACCCGGCAGTTACTGGCCAACAAGCACGGCCAGGCCACCCTGAAACACTGGCAAGAGCAACTGGAAGGGGGAGAGGCTGGCCGTGAAAGCTACCGGCAGGCTGTCGAAAACGGCAACTACCAGCCTCTCTACCGCTTTGGCGAGGGCGTACTGGAAGGTGAAGACCTGAGCTTCAGCGCCGAGGAAATCCGGCTGCCCGGCCTTGATCTTGCTGTGAACCTCCGGACAAATACCGACTTCTCCGCCTATCGGGAAAAAACCGGGGCTGGAAAAGGGTGAAACCAATCACACTACTAGTCAGCGCGAGCCTGTGCTAATAAAGACGCCTACTGCTGCAAAAAAAGGCGAAGAACAATGCGCAGGCTCCTGCTCTCTCTGGCTTTCTCCTCACTGACAGTCCCGTTCCTGCTGGGCATGCCCACGGCAGGTGTAGCGGCGGAATCGCCGGTGCAAACCATACGCAATCTGCAACAACTGGAAACGCTGAGCTACAAGGCAGCCACTTCCTTCTATCTCTACAGCGTGCTCAACCGCGACCCGGACCAGCTCAAGCGCATGCAGAGCGAGCTGGCCAGCGGCGATGTCCTGGTGCAGAAAATTGGCACGGGCGCCATCACCTCACGCTGGAACGACCTCAAGCGCAGCGCCACGAATGCCAAATTCACCAGCGAAGGCGTGGCCGACAACTCCAGCATCAATGCCGTGGACGCCGCCCTCAGCACACTCACGCAGAACCTGCGCAGCATTGAAACCGAGCAGCGCACCGCCGGAAATGTGGCTACCGACAAAATGGCCGACATGCTCTACGACGAATACGTGCTCCTGCAAATCATGACAGCGGCCTATCTGCGCAAGTCGGCAGACTATTTCGGCGGTGCCATCGTGCTCAGCCAGGGCCCGCAGGTGGAAATCGACAAGCTTGCCGTGAAATTCAGCAGCCAGCTGGACCAGCTCAACCGGCACTACGCCAAGAATCCGCAGGTCAGCGCCACACTGAAGGAAATCACCACCAAGTGGACCTTCATCAAGGGCTCGTTCATTAACTTCAACCAGAACAATGTTCCCTTCATCGTCGGCCGCTACAACGAACAGATCACGGATAAGCTGCTGACTGCCTATGAGCAGCTCCTGCTCTGAAACTGACGCATCCAGAAAGGCAGATAGACACAAAAAGATATTGCAGTGTGTCAATCTCCCAAAAGAAACGGCGACTCAAGGTCGCCGTTTCTTTTGCGCGGCTTTTGCCGTCGCATTCTCCGTTTTCTTTGGCCCCAGCGCAGGTCGCCACATCATGTGCGCGCGCCACAGGCCTGCCACCGCCAACAGCACCGTCACCACGACCGAGACCTGTTGCGTACCCTGCAATTGCCGGAGCGTCCAGCCCTGGCTCAGCGGCGAGTCCGGCAGCACTGCCCAGAGTGGCACAAGAATGGCCATGGCTCCCACAGCCACCATCACCCCCAGATAGGCCATGCGCACAGGATGATTGCCATTGCGCTCCAGCCAGCCGGAAAAATGCAGGCTGCCGGCCGACCACATCCACATCATCACGGCAACGGCCACCACGACAGCTCCCATTGTTCTCTCCCCCGATTCAGGCAGCCAGGCGCAAAACGGCAAGGCTTTGTTGTCTTGTCACGGCCTGCACCTCGGCCAGCGGCAGGCCCTTGAGCGCCGCCATGGCCTGCGCCACCGAAGGCAGGAACTCCGGTGAATTGCGCGTGCGTCCGGCGGACGGATCGCGGTGCGGCTGCGGAATCATGTCGGGGGCATCGGTTTCCAGCACCAGCGCCTCCAGAGGCATCCCTGCCACCACGCTGCGCAGGCGTCTGGACTGGTCATAGGTCAGCGGTCCGCCGATGCCGAGACGAAATCCCAGCCGGGCATAATGCCGAGCCTCCTCGATGCCGCCGGAATAGGCATGCACAATGCCACCCTCGCGGAATTTCAGCTCGTGCAGGATGTGTATCACGTCCTGGTGTGCCTTGCGCACATGCAGGATGACAGGCTTGCGGCAGCGCATGGCAATCTCGAGCTGGGCACGGAAAAAATCCTGCTGCCTTGCTTTCACTGCCGGCACCTTGAGTTCATCCAGAAAATAATCCAGCCCGATTTCGCCAATGGCCACGCAGGCCGGCTGCGTGCGTACCCTGTCTTCCAGTTCAACCAGGTCAGCCTGAGCATGAGCCTCGATATAACAGGGATGCAGACCAGGAGCCGGCAGCAGGCGCGGTGCACCAAGACTCGCACATACGGAAAAAAGCCGGGGCCAGAGCGAAGCAAGATAACCGGGAACCACGACGGTATCGACACCCGCCGCCAGCGTGCGGGCTGCCACGTCGGCGCGGTCGGCATCAAAGTCATCCACATCGAAATGGCAGTGGGTATCGATCAGCATCATGGCGTCGGCAAGGTCCATTCCGGCTTGAGTATGCCCTTGAGGACCGCATAGGGAATCAGCAACTCGGGCTGGCCTGCACTGTAGGGGCCGATATCGTAGGCCTGGTATTTGACACGCACGCCCTCGGCATCCAGCGTGAAGTTGTCATTTTCCCGGAACGGCCACTGCGAGGAAGAATCGGTGCCACGGCCCTTCATCCAGGCCAGATAGGCTTCTTTTTCCGCCTGCACGAAAGCCGGCCTACGGCCATCGACAATCACGTCGTCCAGCACCAGCAGTCTTTCCGCGTGACGATCGTAATTGAGATAGCGCGTGGACGGACTGCCATGGGCACCGCCCGTGTAAAAATCCGCATCCAGTTGCACGGCCACCAGCGCGTCCTGCTGGCGCAACAAGGTGGCATGCAGGCTGGCCACGTGGCCATGTGACGACTTCTTCAGGAAATTGTCCGCGAAAGCCTGCAGGCTTTCGCCCCTGGCCGGATTGCCTGCTTCGGCCAAGGCCAGCAGGTTTTTTTGTACCAGCGAGGAAAGATCGGTCTTGTCGGGAAACTGCACGAGGCTGACGGCAAGCCGGGCGCAATCCTTCTTGCGGCAATCCGGGGCAATGCGCTCCCAGGCCTGCATGCTGGTCTTGAGCGCCAGGAACTCCTGTACCACCACCGGGGCCGGTGGCGTCTCCTGCACCACCGGCTCGCTGGGTGCCACCACCTCTTCACGCTTCTGGCAGGATGCCAGCGCGAGCATGAGCAGGGGCAGCAAGAGAAGTCCGCGGGGATGGTGCATGAATCACTCCTTGGCAGTGAAGCCCGCTTCAGTGCTCGCGGGTTTCGCTGAACTTGATGTCCGGGTAGCGCTCCTGCATGAGCTGCAGATTCACCCGGCTAGGGGCAAGGTAGGTGAGATAGCCGCCACCGTCCAGTGACAATTGGTCATGCGCTTTTTTCTTGAATTCGGCGAATTTCTTCTCGTCATCACAGTGCACCCAGCGCACCGTGGCCACATTCACCGGCTCGTAGACACACTCGACCTTATATTCTTCCTGTAAGCGGAAGGCCACCACATCGAACTGCAGCACACCCACGGCACCCAGGATGAGATCGTTGTTGATCTGTGGCATGAAAACCTGGGTAGCGCCCTCTTCCGACAGCTCCTTCAGCCCCTTCTGCAACTGCTTGCTCTTGAGTGGATCTTTCAGGCGAACACGACGGAAAAGCTCGGGCGCAAAATGCGGAATGCCGAGAAAATGCAGTTCTTCGCCTTCGGTGAAGGTATCGCCTATCTGTATGGTGCCGTGGTTGTGCAGACCGATGATGTCACCCGACCAAGCTTCTTCCAGATGGGCACGTTCACCGGCGAGGAACGTCAGTGCATCGGCAATGCGCACATCCTTGCCCATGCGCACATGCTTCATCTTGAGACCTTTCTCGTATTTGCCGGAGCAGATACGGAGAAAGGCAATACGGTCGCGATGCTTGGGATCCATGTTCGCCTGGATCTTGAAGACGAAGCCGGAGAACTTTTCTTCCGTGGCTTTCACTTCGCGCTCGGCGGTCTTGCGCATCAGCGGCGCCGGTGCCCAGTCCACAAAGCCGTTGAGGATGTGGTTCACACCGAAATTGCCCAGCGCCGTACCGAAGAAAACCGGCGTCAGCTTGCCGGCCAGGAATTCATCCAGATTGAATTCATGGCTGGCGCCCAGCACCAGCTCCAGATGCTCGCGCAGATTGGCCGCCTCATCACCGATCACGGCATCCAGCTCGGGATTATCAAGGCCGTCGATGATCTTGTCGGCCACGATGACCGAACCAAAACCCTGCTGGTAAAGATAAATGCGGTTTTCCAGCAGGTGATACACGCCCTTGAAATCACGCCCCATGCCGATGGGCCAGGTCACCGGCGCGCATTTGATTTTCAGCACGCTCTCGATTTCATCGAGCAGCTCGATGGGCTCGCGGATTTCACGGTCCATCTTGTTGACGAAGGAAATGATGGGCGTATCGCGCATGCGGCACACATCCATGAGCTTGATGGTGCGCTCTTCCACACCCTTGGCGCCGTCTATCACCATGAGCGCGGAGTCCACGGCCGTCAGCGTGCGGTAGGTGTCTTCCGAGAAATCTTCGTGGCCCGGAGTATCCAGAAGATTGACCGTGCACTCCTTGTAGGGGAACTGCATCACCGAGGTGGTGATGGAGATGCCACGCTGCTTTTCCATTTCCATCCAGTCGGAGGTGGCGTGGCGGTCGGACTTGCGCGACTTCACTGTGCCCGCCACCTGTATGGCCTGGCCCCAGAGCAGCAGCTTTTCCGTGATGGTGGTCTTGCCCGCGTCGGGGTGGGAAATGATGGCGAAGGTGCGGCGGGCGGCGACTTCCGCCGCGAGTTGTTCAGACAGGCTCATGGGATGACTTAACTGCGCAAGAAACGAGCGCCGATTATACGCACCCGGCCTGCAATCGAAACGCCAATACGTACACGCCGGGCCGCCAATCCCGCAGGTATACTCCGGCTCGCCCTGAACCGACGCCCCCCTGCCCACCCATGAAAACAATAAACCTCAAAGCCCTTTTCCTGCTGGCCCTGGCCGGCGCCATTGTCGCCACCCCCTGCGACGCCAACCACGCCTTCACCCGCACCCTGAGTTACCCGGATCCCGCTATCGGCCTCCAGGCCATCTGGGTCTTCCCCGGTTTTGTGCTGGCCTTCCTCCTCATGGCCATCAACTACTGGCAGATGGCGCCCCTGGCCGGCCGGGTGATGGCTGTGGACGCCAGCACCTCTCCCGGCACGCTGGCGGCCATGGTGGAAAGCCTCAGTGCGTTCGCCATGGTGTATCTGGCCAGTGGCTTCGGTAATGAATACCCGGCCCTGCTCAGCCTGATTTTCTACGGGCTTTTCCTGCTGCGCTGGGCGGTGAGCTATGAGCGCGCCTGGCTGTTGTGCGTGGCGCTGGTACTGGCCGTGGGCGGGATGCTGGGAGAAGGACTGCTGAGCGACTTCGGCCTCGTGGCCTATCGCCATCAGGACATCTACTTCGTGCCCTGGTGGCTGGGCGGCCTTTACATGCACGGTGCCATCGCCCTGCGCGACAGCATGCGATTCTTTCTCTATCGCTGATCTTCCGCCGCGATCGTCATTCCCGCGCAAACGGGACAACAGCACGAAGGGCGTTGAACAGCAGCAGGCAGGCCCGCAGGGTAAGCACAGCGAATAACCTCCAGGTTTGAGGTCCGCCTGGATCAGGGAGATTCCCGCTTGCGCGGGAATGACGGTCGCCAATCACTGCCAATCAATGACTCAGAAAGCCAGCGCCATCAATAGCGCATCCTCGCGTCCACCATTCTTTGCCGGATAGTAATTGCGGCGCAGGCCGATCTCGTTGAAGCCCGAGGTCTGGTAGAGCGCAATGGCGCGATGGTTGGAAGGACGCACTTCCAGAAAAAGCGTATCGGTGTGGTGGCGGGCATGGTCCATCAGGTGCAGCAACAGTTCGCGC
Source organism: Moraxellaceae bacterium (assembly GCA_030146505.1). Lineage (GTDB taxonomy): Bacteria > Pseudomonadota > Gammaproteobacteria > Pseudomonadales > Moraxellaceae > UBA2031. The sequence goes on along the minus strand of JASLCO010000366.1, from coordinate 4,610 downwards.
CCGAGGCCACGGCCATTGAGCACCGGGTCCACGGTGATATTGAGCAGATGGCCTTCGTCCAGAATGATCTGCACCACGCCATAGCCGATAAGCTGGCCCTGCTGTTCCATCACCACCATGTAGTAGCCGCTTTCCAGACCGTCACGGAAATTGCCTTCGCTCCAGGGAAAAGCATGGCCGCGCGCTTCTATGGCCAGCACCATCGGCAAATCGGCCGCTGTCATGCGCCGTATCGAGCTTTCAGCCATGCAAGGCCTGCCAGAGCTGGCGTTTGGCCGCCGGATTTTCCAGAAGTTCACGCAAGAGGGGCGCGGCAATCACGGTGTGCTGCGGCAGTGCCGTGCGCACATAAACGGCCAGTGTTTCCCCCAGCACCAGCCAGCGTGTGGCTTCGCGACGACGGCCGAGAAAAGCCGCCAGCGCTTCACGCGCGGCGCCGGCATCACGGGGAATGGCAGGATTGGGCGACAGCGGCCAGCGGAAATGCTCGCGCGCTGAATCAGTCGCCATATCTCCACTCACCGCCAGCATCAGGTTCTCCAGCAGGCGGTATTCCTGTGCAGAAAGATCGGGCACATCGTCGAGGGCGATCACGCCCAGCAGTCCTGGTGCCAGCAACTGCACACGGCAGGCAAAACGGGGATGGTCGGAAGTGTTTTTGGACTCGACAAGCTCACCACCCGCGCGAACGGCCTCGAGTACATGGCCGTCATTCCAGCGTAAGCGGGAATCTCTCTGGCCATGAGCCACAGCCTTATCCGGGAGACTATGCGCTTCGCTTCCCTTCGGGCCAGCCTGCGGCTGTTCAACGCCCTGAGGGGCTTTTGTCCCGCTTTCGCGGGAATGACGAGCCGGCTGGTTTTCCGGGGAAAGCGGATCTTCCACCGGCACAGCATCTGCCGCGCCGACACGCGGATTTTCAATCCGCGGTGCTGTGGCTGGCGACACCTCCGTGACGGGAAGTGCCGCATCGCCGGCATCCATCAAAAAGGGCACGAACGCCAGCCCCGCCGATGCCTGCGCCCCCGGCAGATCATGCCGCGAAGACCAGAGCGGAATGCCGAGCGCCGCCAGATAAGCCTGGCGCTGCCCTTCCTCCATGCCGGCAAAGGCGTCCGTCATCTCAGATACCTTCCACCTGCCCCTGCGGGTTCAGGCGATCAATATTCGCGCGCATGAGATTGAGGGCATTGAGATAGGCCTTGACGCTGGCGACCACGATGTCGGTGTCGGCACCATGGCCGTTGATGATGCGACCGGCCTGGTTGAGGCGCACCGTGACCTCGCCCTGCGAATCGGTGCCGGAAGTGATGGCATTCACCGAATACAGCTCCAGCGTGGTACCCGAATTCGCCACGGCTTCAATGGCGCGGAAAGCCGCATCGACAGGACCGGAGCCGGTAGCCGTCACCGGCTTGTCCTGGCCGTTCACATTCAGCGTGAGCCTGGCCTCGGGCGTGGTACCGGTCTTGGAGGTGACTTCGAGGCTCGCCAGTTTGAAGTTTTCTTCCACATCCTGCTGCGTGTCGCTGACCAGGGCATGGATGTCCTCGTCAAAAATCTCGTGCTTCTTGTCCGCCAGTTCCTTGAAACGCACGAAAAGCTGGTTGAGCGAATTGTCCGAACCCACGGGAATGCCGAGCTGTTCAAGACGGGCGCGGAAAGCGGCGCGGCCGGAATGCTTGCCCAGCACCATCTTGTTGGCATTCCAGCCCACATCTTCGGCGCGCATGATTTCGTAGGTTTCGCGGTGCTTGAGCACGCCGTCCTGGTGGATGCCGGATTCGTGCGCAAAGGCATTGGCGCCGACAATGGCCTTGTTGGGCTGGACTGGAAAACCGGTGACGCTGGAAACAAGGCGCGAGGTCGGCACGATTTCCGGCGTGTAGATGCCGGTGCTGACCGGGAACAAATCACTGCGGGTCTTGATCGCCATCACGATTTCTTCCAGCGCGGCATTGCCGGCACGCTCGCCCAGGCCGTTGATGGTGCATTCCACCTGGCGGGCGCCGCCCAGCACGGCGGCCAGCGAGTTCGACACGGCCAGGCCGAGATCGTTATGGCAGTGCACGGAGAAAATGGCCTTGTCGGCATTCGGAATGCGCGTGACCAGTTGCTGGATCAATTCACCGAACTGACCGGGAATGGCATAGCCCACCGTGTCCGGAATATTGATGGTACGAGCGCCGGCATCAATGGCGGCCTCGATGATGCGGCAGAGGAAATCCACTTCGGAACGGCCGGCGTCCTCGCAGGAAAACTCCACGTCCTCCACGAGGTTGCGCGCATACTTCACGGCGCGCACGGCGGTTTCCACCACAGCATCCGGGTCCATGCGCAGCTTGTATTTCATATGGATGGGCGAGGTGGCGAGGAAGGTGTGGATGCGCGCGGCATTGGCCGGCTTCAGCGCTTCCGCGGCACGGTCTATGTCCTCGGCACGGGCACGTGACAGCGAGCAGATGCGCGAATCCTTCACCGCCTCTGCCACGGCGCGTACAGCCTCGAAATCACCCTGCGAAGCAATGGCGAAGCCGGCCTCGATCACATCCACCCGCATGCGCTCCAGCGCACGGCCTATGCGCACCTTTTCTTCCAGCGTCATGGAGGCACCGGGGCTTTGTTCGCCATCGCGCATGGTGGTGTCGAAAATGATGAGTTGCGGCTTGCTGCTCATGCGGGGAATCTCCGGAAATTCATGCCCCTATTTTAGGGGTTTGCCGGCGCTGCTGTCGCCAGAAATGTCTGGGCGGACTGGACACGGGAAGGGCTTCGGCTGCAAACCGGGACGAACCACAAGCTCGCCGGCGGCTTTGCGTGAAACATGGATTGTGAAAGCCCGCCGAACCGCTTTTGCGGCCCAGGGTTCACCGACAGGGCAAGCTCTCCCTCACACGTCATCCCCAAGCTCGCCCGTTCCGGCATTGGCCAGACTGCCGTCCCGCCACAGCGACCACAGCCCCCAGGCAATACCGGTCAGCGCGCCGAAAAGATGGGCATCGGGCATGACGCGACCGTGGATGAGTCCGCGCAGGTATTCCGGATCGTAAAACCCGGTCTGCTCCCAGACCTGGCGCCCCGCCAGCAGCACCAGCACGGTGCCGGCCAGCCAGGGCGCCGTGGGCAGGAGGCGGATGACGGCGCAATAGATCAGGCCGTGCAGCACACCGGAAAAACCGACGTAGGCAACAAGCTCGGGCTGCTTGAACCAGAGCCCGGCGGAAATCACCCAGGGGGCGATCAGGGTGACGGCCCACCAGTCGCGGGCCGGCAACTCGTGTGCCAGCAGAAAAGCCAGCAGCAGAGTGCCCGCGCTATTGAGCAGGGCATGGGAAAGGTTGAGATGGACAAAATGCGCCGTGAAGAGCCGCCAGAACTCGCCCTGGCCTATAGCCTCGCGCTGGTAGCGCAGCAGCTCGGTAACGGAAGGAAGACAGGCCAGCAGCAGGAACAGCCCCACCAGCCCCACGGCTCCCGGCAAGGGAGAGGCTGGCGTGTGGGGCTTATTCGGCATCCTGCAGGACGGGAGCCGGCTGCGGCCGGCTGACGGGGGCCGGTTGATCGGCACCGGAAAGCAGGGGAGATGTGCTGCCGCGGGCTTCGTTGGACGTGGCACTGATTTTTTCCCGCAGCAGGATATTGATACAGGTTTTGAGCTCATCCAGATCCGCAATCTTCATGCTGAAGCGTTCGGCACCGGAAAAACGCGTGGCCAGATCACCACAGTTGTCGGCATGGGCAACCGGTGCGGCAAACGCAAGGCCTAGCACCAGCAAGAGCAGGGAATGGGTTGGGCGCATGGTCCCCTCGATATTGTTGTTATGTCTTCCTTGCAGGCTGCGGCATTTTTTTGTCGCTTTTTTGCCGTTCAGCCAGTCCCGACATCCATCGGTCGGCGCTTTTTAACATGGGCTCCCGCCACGCCTCAAGGAAATGCCTCACAAAGACGGTTGGCGCCGGGCATTTCCCGACGGCTGCCCTCGAAGCGGACCAGCCTTCACGGTCTTTGCCACTCTGGCCGTCCGGTCAGCCGGCTGCCACCTGCACGCTGGACAAAAACCCGGATCACCGCCAGCTTTCCCGACCACAACCGCACAGGGGATACAAAGGCGCATGGGCTATCTCGCAGGATGGGCAAAGCAGAACCTCGGCATACGGCCTCGCGGCTATGCCATGCAAGGCTACGGACAGTGGCATCACCGCGCCCGTGGCGAAGAAAGTCCACTGTATGCCCGCGCACTTTTCCTCGCCGATGCGGCAGGCGGCAGCCTGGTGTTCTGCTGCCTGGACCTGGGTTATGTCACCCATGCCATGCGTGAAGGCGTCTGCCAGCAACTGCGCCAGCGCATGGGCCACGCCTTTCGCGAAGAAGCTTTCGTGCTGACTTGCACGCACACCCATTCCGGCCCCGGCGGCTGCTCGCAGGACGTGCTCTACAACGTGGTGACGCCCGGTTTCCTGCCCGGCCATGTGCAGCGCATCGTCACAGCCTGCACCGAAGCCGTGACAGAGGCATGGCGCAGCGCCGCACCCACCGAGCTCAGGCTGCAGGACGATGTGTTTGCCGACACCGTGCCGGTGGCGTGGAACCGCTCGCTGGCCGCCTACAA
>JASLCO010000359.1 GCA_030146505.1 Moraxellaceae bacterium | reverse complement strand
TGCGTTCGGCAATGCGGTTGCCCAGCAGCACGGCAGGGGCGTTGGCAATCATCATGCCCAGCGTGGTACCGGCGACCACGGCGATGATGGCGTGATATTTCGCGGCAAGCGCCACGGTGGCGATCTGTGTCTTGTCGCCCATTTCTGCCAGGAAAAAAGCGATCACAGTGGTGATGAATATGCCGTGGCGGCTCAAGTCGCCGGCATCATCGTCGATTTCATCCGGTACCAGCATCCAGCCGGCCATGGCAATGAAGGAGACGCCCAGAATCCAGCGCATCACATCGGGAGAGAGCACTGAGGTTATCCAGGCACCGACAGCGCCGGCACAGGCATGGTTCACCACGGTGGCGGCAAGAATGCCGAGGATGATGGGCACGGGTTTGCGGAATTTCGCTGCCAGCAGGAAGGCGAGCAACTGGGTTTTGTCGCCGATTTCCGCGAGCGCCACAATGCCGGTAGAGACGAGAAAGGCTTCCACATGAGACTCCTGGCCGGAGGGAACGCAATGACCACGCTGCTCCTCCGGCCAAACGGTGAGCAGGGTGGTCAAAGGTCTTGCCAGGTGCGGGACTGCCATGACCATGCCGTTGCCTGAGACAGGCGGGCAAGTGTGTTGACCATGGCCTCTTCTGTGCGAAGAGAGGCTACTCCCCAATGACGGCAGTGATGCTACGGGGCGAATGGGCTGAAGTCCAGTTCTGCGGCCAAAGCCCTGCCGGCGAATAAAGAACGCTGCGGCCTGTTTGCAGACTTGGCTAAGAACCTGTTCACGCTCTTCTGGCTCTAATCCAGATGAGCGTGAACAGGTTCTTAGCCCCGTGGCTGGCTCATCAGGCTATCGATGGACAGGATGATTTCCAGCAGGCGGTGGCTGTCGATATCCGTGCGCGGGGCCAGGTGGTGTTCGGCGAGGGGATGGATGTTGCAGTTGCCGGGCAAGATGCCTTGCGCATCAATCAGGGCGCGGGTGCGCGGGATGAAAACCCATTGCAGCCATTCATGCGGTTTCAGTGTGTCGTACATGAAGGGCATGATCGACGCCATTTCCCCGGGCGAAGGTGGATAGCTGGCCCAGAGGCGCTGGCGGCGCATTTCCGCTTCCAGCGCCTGCATCAGGGTCAGCATCTGCCGATGAAGTTCAGCCTCTTGCATTGTGTCCTCTTTTTGTCTCGCGGGACTTCTTCGGTCGTAGGAGCGGCTTTAGCCGCGAACTTTTCCGGAGCAGATTGAGGGGTCGCGGCTAAAGCCGCTCCTAGGAAAATCAGAGGCCGTATTCGTCCAGGTGGGCGAGAAAATCCTGCGCGTTCTTTTCACCGACCAGACGCGCCTGGGTCATTTCATGGCCGCTCTTGTCGAAGAAAACAATGGTGGGCGGGCCCAGCAGGGAAAAGCGCTTGAGCAGGGCCCGGTCATCTTCATTGTTGGCGGTGACATCGGCCTGCACCAGATGCAGATGGCCCAGGCGGGCCGCTACTTCCGGCTTGCGGAATACATGGCGTTCCATCACCTTGCAGCTCACGCACCAGTCGGCATAGAAATCCAGCATGACGGCTTTTCCTTCCGCCGTGGCTTTTGCAATTTCCGCATCCAGTTCCGCATTGTCTTTCACGCGCATGAAGGGCGTGGCGGTGGCAGCCTGCGGCTGCGAGCTGATGGGCGCCAGCGGGCGCAGCGGGTCGTCACCGCCGCTGGCGGCACCGGCCACGAGGGCGGCGGCGTAAACCAGCACACAGAACGCCATGGCACGTGTGAGCAGGCCCAGCGCCCTGCCATTTCCCAGTCGCCAGAGCCAGAAACCGGTGGCGGCAGTGCAAAGGCCGTAAAGTCCCAGTGCCACGGGCTCGGGCACCATGCGCGTCAGCAGCTCTGCCGCCACGAAAAGCAGCAGCAGGCCGAAAAAGAATTTCACTTCGTCCATCCAGGCGCCGGCCCGGGGCAAGAGGCGGCCTTCGGTGGCACCCAGCACAAGCAGGGGTACACCCATGCCCAGCGCCATGAGGAAGAGCGAGAGTGCGCCGAAGAAAGCATCGCCCGTGGTGCTGATATGCAGCAGCACGCCAAAGAGCGGGGCGGAAACACAGGGAGAAACCACCAGCGCGGAAAACACACCGATGAAAAAACTGCCCAGCATCATGCCGCCTTGCGGGCGCCGGCTCATTTCATCGAAGCGGGAATGCAGCGCCGCCGGCAGGCGCAATTCGTAAAGCCCGAAAAGGCTGAGCGCGAGCGCAAAGAAAAGCAGGGCGAAAACCGCCAGCACGGCGGGGTGCTGGAACAGGCCGGGCAGATTGATCTGGTGGCCGAAAAAGCCCACGGCAAAACCCATGGCGGCATAGACCGCGCCGACACCCAGCACATAAGCCAGTGCCAGCAGGAAGCCGCGTAGCGCGGAACTGGTGTGCTGGCGCGCGATGATGCCGGCCAGTATGGGCAGCATGGGCAGCACGCAGGGCGTGAAGGCCAGGCCCAGCCCGAGTGCGAACATGATGAGGAACTGGGTGAGGCGACTGCTGTTTTCTGGCTGTTCAGCCTGCGTCCGTTGCAGGCCCGCTTCCGGAGTTGATGGCCGTTCGCTGGCGTCGGCGGCTGCTTCATCAGGGCGGGAGGGGGGCGGATTGCCCATGGTCAGGGTCTTGTCCTGCGGCGGATAGCAGAGACCGGCGTCGGCACAGCCCTGCCATACCACTTTCAGGCGGCCATGACCTTTTGCCGGCAGTTCAACTTGCACGTCTTCGTGGAAAACCTGCACGCGGCCGAAGGTGGGATCGTCCTTCCATTCACCTGTCGTGGCGAAAACGGGAGTACCCATTTCAAGGTCGCTGTCTTCCGCCGTGAAATGGAAACGGTCCAGATAAAGGTAATGGCCGGGCGTGACGCGAAAGGTGAGGGCCAGGCCGTCGGCCGTTTCTGACGTTTCCAGCCGGAAAGCCTGGTCGGCGGTCAGGAAACTGTGCTGGCGGCTGCTGCTGGCGAAGCTTTTCAGGGCCGCCTCTGCAGGCGGCGCCCAGAGGGCCGCGACCAGCAAGGAAAAGAAGACAGACAGGCAGCAGAGGGCCCGGAAAGGAGGAAGACGGCTCACGGCAGGCTCCGCAACAAGGTGCGGGTATTGTCTGTGCAGCCTCCGGCAGGCACAAGGGCGGGTTTGGCGGCGGGCGCTGACAATGCTGCAGCTTTCGTCCATGCTCGGCGCGCTGCCTGCGTGGTGGCACTGTCCAAGAATATCCATCAGGAACAAGGAAGCCTTTTCCATGCCTAACCAGATTGTGCGTTTCCTCGTCACGGCGTTTTTCATCCTTGCCGTGCTCTGGATCATCAATCCCTTTGTCGTCATCGGCCCCGGCGAGCGCGGCGTGGTCACCAATTTCGGCGCCGTGCAAAAAGACATCATGGGTGAAGGCCTGCACCTGCGGGTGCCTATCATGCAGAAGGTGGTCATCATGGACGTGAGGGTGCAGAAGGGCGAAGGCCAGGGCGATGCCGCTTCCAAGGATTTGCAGCAGGTGACCACCAATGTGGCGCTGAACTATCACCTGGACCCGGGCCGCGTGGCCGAAACCTACCAGACGGTGGGCAATCTCAATGCCGTGGGCGACCGCATCATCCTGCCGGCGGTGCAGGAATCGGTGAAGGCCGCCACCGCGCTTTATACCGCCGAGGAACTGGTTTCGCGCCGCCAGGAAGTGCGCGACAAGATCCGCAGCCATCTGCGCGAGCGACTCACCAAAAATGGCGTGATCGTGGACGAGTTTTCCATTGTCAATTTCTCCTTCTCGCGCGAGTTCAATGCTGCCATCGAATCCAAGACCACAGCCGAGCAGCTCAAGCTGAAGGCCGAGCGCGATCTCGAGCGTATCCGCATCGAAGCCGAGCAGAAGGTGGCCGCTGCCAAGGCCGAAGCCGAATCGCTGCGCCTGCAGAAGGAAATCGTGACCGAGAACCTCATCAAGCTGCGCCAGATAGAAATGCAGCAGAAAGCCATAGACAAATGGGATGGCCGCCTGCCGCAGGTCACGGGCGGGGCCACGCCATTCATTGATGTAAAGCCGGAAAACCGCTGAGTACATCAGGCGCCATAAAAAAGGGCTCGCAAGAGCCCTTTTTTATGGGGATTTATATACTTAACTACCTTGCCCCATTTTTAACCCGTCATTCCTGCGAAAGCGGGAATCTCATGGCTTCAAGCAGGGCTTTAAACTCCAAGATTCCCACTTTCGCGGGAATGACGAAGTGTTTAGGGAGTTAAGTATATAAATCCCTTTTTTATTGCTTGCCTGTTGCCCCTGAATACGCGTGCTGGGCTTTGCTTTTGCACTGCCCGGGAGGGCGGGGATTTTGGTGTTGTCGGGGATTCGGTGAAGTGCTCCGACGGGGTTGCTCCTGTTG
>JASLCO010000406.1 GCA_030146505.1 Moraxellaceae bacterium | reverse complement strand
GATGTACAACCTCGCACAGATGGCAGCCGGCCAATCCTAACGCTGCAAGAATCTGACCATGAGCTATTCCATGATTTTACTAACGGAATAACAATCGAGAAAGCCCAAAGAATTGCAGAGCATGCAATGCATGGCTAACAAGTCAATGCAGCCGACGCCGTACCGGCGCGGCTGATTTCCAACGTTATGCTCTAAAATGAAAATCCGCAGGTATTTATGAAAGAAAATTTTGATTCCGCCAAATTTTTTAGCGACACCGACCTTAAAGTACATGACCTCTCTGACCAGATTCCAAAGATTAATGATGTAACTCTCGTTGTAATTAAGGGTCATTTAGTCATAGAAAGATGCCTGCATGAAATCTTGCAACTCAATATGAGTCACCAAAAGCATCTAGAGGAAGCAAGGCTAACATTTGCTCAACTGCTGAATTTAGTGATGGCCATTTCAAAACTTCCACTTCATGAAGAAACGTTCAAGTCAATTAGAAAGTTAAATTTACTTAGAAATCATCTAGCTCATAATTTACCAAATGAAAAAACCGAAAGTATGATCAATGAATTTATCAATATGGTAGGAGTAGAAATAGACGGCCATTCAACTCAAGCCCAAAAAGTTTGGGATCAAATTTATGGCCTTCTTGGAGCAATAAGTATCCTCATTTCCGTTGAAAAGTTATTGTGTTCTGGCATGCAAAAATCAGAGATTCTCGAAATCTTAAAAAGCATAACAAGTCCTTCAAGCCGACCCCGTACCGGGGCGGCTTAAGTCCAACGTTATATTCCAAGGAGAGAATCGTGGCATATGAGATAACACCTCTTTTGTTGAAATGTAATGAGGCTGATTTCTCCCTCTTAATCAGTCAAATTGATAGCTATGTAAATTTTACATCGGATACTGAGTTAAACGGCCTCCTCAAGGCTTATGAGAAAAATAAATCAGATGCGAAAAAACTTTCTCTTGCAAAATCGGTTGAGAAAGAAATTCGTTATTTGGGAAGTTCAGAGATAGCTTATGCGTTCAGGAAGCTCACTTCGAGTGAAGAGCCGTCTGGCGTAAGTTTCCATGAAATAATATCCGATGTAAGTAGCAAGCTAAAAATAAAGCAAAAGCCCGTAGGAACTGCTGAGGCAAAAGTCGAACGCATCGTAAAATTTACTGTTGAAAAACTCTTCTTTTCTATGAGTCCTGAAGAGCAGCGAGAGTTATTTACAAAAGCAGGGGTTGGGAAAGGGCAGCAAGAAGAGTTCTTTGAAAAAATAAAGAACAATAAGGCTCATTTCCTACCGTTATTGCTCTCTGTTCTCGGCCCAGAAATAACAATGGTTATTGTCCAAGGGCTTGCTATCTCTGCTCTGGCTGCATTTATAGGAAGAAAAGCGGCTGAAGAGCTTATCAAAAACCTAATCGCCAGATTTCCTTGGTGGGCAGAATGGCTTGGCCCCATTGTTTGGGGGCTGAGTCTTAGCTGGCTTGCATTAGATTTGCAGGGAGCCGCATATAGGAAACCATTCCAATCATCATCTATCTAGGCATAGTCGGCCTTAGAGATGGGCCCGAAGATGGAGCGGCTTTTTGGGGTGATTCAGCAGAAATATAACTATTCAATCCAGCCGACGCCGCCCTGCGGGCGGCGCGGCTGATTTCAAACGTTAGCCACATGAGAGAGGGAGAAATGAAACTCCTGGCAATAATTCTTACCACTGTGGCGCTTTCTGCTTGCAGCGATAGCAGCACTGACTCTTACCAAGTAATAAACAAAGAGCCTGACGGCAAAATATCTATTATCAATCAGAAAACTGGCCAGTTAACCGTTATAAACAAAAGCAATCGAATCGAAGATGTTGTAGATCTTGATGTTGGCTCAAGCGAAATTGAAAAAATAAAAGCCGCCAAAGAAAAACAAGATGCGGCCTTGAAAATTAAAGACTGGGGAGAAACTCAAATAACAGGAACAAAGTACAAGGTTTCCCTCTCTACTCGCTATTACAAAGACAAGCTTCTTTATCGCTTCAATTTTTCACCAAGCGACTCAACATCCGCAATGAAGGCTCGACAAACAACCATACATCTTAGAGATGAAAATGGATTTGTTCTCGAAAAAATAAATCCATATCTATCATGGAGTACTTCTGTGAATGAAAAAGGAATTCCAGAGATGGAATCAGCAAATGGAGAAATTCCAATGACATTGGATAACTACCTGGAAATATCTGCATATGACCCATTGTGGTCTTTTAGGTAATGCGGCTAACAAGTCCTTCAAGCCGACGCCGTACCGGCGCGGCTTAAGTCCAACGTTAGAGGGCTGCGCCATGGATTACCTCAGCTCGGCGATGCGCCAATATAAAAGCTCACAGATAATCCTTTCTTGTGCCTTGATTCTTTTTCTCTTGGCAATTGGCTCACTCATTTTTCACTTTGCCCTTAATGAGGGTTATCTGATTGCATGTGGTAAAGCCGGCTGCAGCCAGATATATCACTCCTCACAGACTGTCTTCTTTTGGGTTCTCCTAATCACCTATGCCACTGGGGTTATAGTTATGCTCTTTGGCACCTTTTTGATGCTTAGGCATGCCATTCGCTTTAATCCCGAAGAACGGCTCTCTGGCCCCAAAAAGCAAGAGCCCTCTAACAAGTCATCCCAGCCGACCCGCTAAAGCGGGCGGCTTAACTCCACGTTAGCTCCCACAGCAGGCTCACATGCATCAAATAGAAAAGGCAAGACTATGGTTTGGGACATGTTGCCTTGTTCTCGGCGCATCAGGATTCTGGGCTTTCCTTGCCGCGTTTGGGGTTAACTGTTTTCTAGAACTCACCGAATCAAAGGTCTATCTCTTTATCTTCTTTCCGCTTCTCCTTCTCTTTTTCTTGGTTGGCATGTATCACTACATCCGTACTGCAAAGGAAGGTGTGCCTATTATCCGAAAGCCAATAGATGAGAGCACATCAAAAAAGAACTTGCCTAATTGGGTCGCCATTTTGGTTTTTGTGGGCATGCTTCTATTTTTAGTCTTTGGCATGCCTAAATTGGTTTAGCCCCATACTCATCTGGCCGGAGCTACCAAGTCAATCAAATGAGCGACGCCTTAGGTCCGCTATTATTTCCAACGTTGAGCCACTTTGGCAAAAGGCAACTCATCAAGAAACGGAGACTTAAATGACCTTGACCACTGCAATGGTTTTCGCAATTTTTAGCATTCCCGCCCTGGTACCCTGCTT
>JASLCO010000350.1 GCA_030146505.1 Moraxellaceae bacterium | reverse complement strand
TAGACCAGACGCTGATAGAAAGCGCCTTTCCCCGCCACCGTTCCGGCATACGCATCCTGTCGCTGCCACCGGAGGGGCTGGACCTGGCCAATGTCTCCACCGCCGAGCTCTTCCTCCTCCTGGGCAGCCTGCGCGGACATTTCAGCCATATCCTCGTCAATGCCTGCGGTACCAACGACGAACATCTGCTGGCGCTGCTGGTGGGCAATGCCAGCTCGGTGGTCTTCCTGGTGGAGCAGACCATTGTCAGCTGCAAGCAGACGCTGGATCTCATCAAGAAACTGGAGCACGACAGTGTGCCCTGCGAAAACCCCCAGCTGCTGGTGGACCATTACTATCCCGACATTTCGCCCGACCGCAACGAAATCGAAAGCAGCTTCGGCCTGAAAGTGGCTGCCGTGATTCCGGCTGCGCCGGAAACGCGCCTGCGCGTCAGCAATCTGGGAAAAACCATTTTCGAGCTGGCGCCCAAGGATTTCATGGCGCAGAAGATCCGCCAGCTGGCTGGTGACCTGCTATGCACGGGCGCTGTGCGCAAGCCTTCGGTGGGTGAGCGCATCCTCGGAATGCTGGGGAGGCGTGAAGCATGAACGCCGGTTTCATTCCCGGTGGCGCGCGCACGGTGCAGCGCCCGGTCGAGCAGGAAATGTCGGCGCTCAAGCTGCGCCTGCACCGGCACATCATCGACTGCATTGAAGAAGACGGCTTCACCCTGCTGGAAGATGCGCGCAGCACGCTGCTGGACTATGTGCAGGACCGCACGCGCAAGCATGTGCAGGAAACGCAGATCGCCATTTCCCGTTATGAGCTGGACCGCCTCTGTGAAGAGCTGGTGGACGAGCTGACCGGGCTCGGTCCCCTGGAGAGCCTGATCGATGATCCCTCCATCACCGAAGTGCTGGTGAACGGGCCGGCGCATATTTTCCTGGAGCGTGACGGCGTGCTGCACCAGAGCACCCTGCATTTCTTCGACAACCATCATGTCGAGCGCGTCATACAGCGCATACTGGCGCCGCTGGGGCGCCGGCTGGATGAATCCAGTCCCATGGTGGATGCACGCCTGCCGGACGGCAGTCGCGTCAACGCCATCATTCCGCCGGTGGCGCTGAACGGCCCCTGCCTGTCCATACGGAAATTCCGCAAGGATTTGCTGCGTGCCAGCGATCTGCTGGCCTATGGCTCGCTGGACGAATCCATGCTGCGCTTTCTCAACGGCGCCGTGGCGCAACGCTGCAACATCCTCATCAGCGGTGGCACCGGGACCGGCAAGACCAGCCTGCTCAATGTGCTCAGCAGCTTCATCGGCGGCGCCGAGCGTGTGGTGACCATAGAAGACACGGCAGAGCTGCAGCTTGCGCATCACCATGTGGTGCGCCTGGAAACCCGGCCACCCAATTCCGAAGGCTTCGGCGAGGTGTCGGCCCGCGAGCTGATACGCAATGCCCTGCGCATGCGTCCCGACCGCATCATCCTGGGCGAAGTGCGTGGCGTGGAAGTGCTGGACATGATGCAGGCCATGAACACCGGCCATGACGGCTCGATGAGCACGCTGCATGCAAATTCCGCCATGGATTCGCTGTTGCGCCTGGAAATGCTGGTGGGCCTGAGCGGCCAGAAGATTGCCGACGAGACCCTGCGCCACATGCTGAGTTCGGCACTGGACCTCGTGGTACAGCTCACCCGCCTTGGCAACGGCCGCCGCGTGATTTCCGAAATACTGGAGCTGGTGGACGTGCGTGACGGCCAGTACGTGACCAACCGCCTTTTCCAGTACGACGCGGCCGGTGGCCGCTTCCAGCGCACGGGCTCGGGCTCCACCAACCTCAAGTTGCGCGATCTCTTGCTGGGAGGAAGCTGACGCATGCATGTTTTCCTGCCTTACCTCGTGATCTGTTCCGGCCTGGTTCTGCTCGCGCTTTTTCTCTGGGTAAAAAGCCGGCGCATCGAAGAAGCCGAACGCATCAGCCAGCGCCTGGGCGGAGCGGTGGAGAATGCCGCGCGGTCGCGGCTGGACTGGCTGGAACGCCAGTTTGACCGTGCCGGCCTCAATCCGGCCTATAGCCGCATGGCCTTGCTGGTCTGTATGGGCGTGCCGGCGCTTTTCATGTTTTTCAGCGTGCGCATCGGTTTTGGTGCGCTGGTTTTTTCCTGCCTTGCGCTTTTCCTCCTGCTGCAGTGGAGCTATCACAAGCGCATGGTCAAGCTGATCCGCCAGTTGCCACGTTTCCTCGATCATGTGGTGCGCGGCCTCTACACCGGCCACACGCTGGGTGATGCCATGTTCAGTGCGCAGGAAGAAGTGCAGGACCCGCTTTACGGCATGATAGGGAAAGTGAAACGCAACGTGGCACTGGGCGTGGCGCTGCCGGATTCCTTCCAGGAAATGGCGGACCGCTATGCCGTCAAGGAATTGCAGGTGCTGGCGCTCGGCATACGCGTGAACGCGCGCTACGGCGGCAATATGTCCGATCTCATCAGCAACATCATCCGCTTCATCACCGAGCGCGAGAAACTGGCCGGCCAGCTGCGCGCCATGACGGGGGAAACGCGTCTCAGTGCCGGCGTGCTGGCAGTGGTGCCGGCGGCCATTGCCGCTTTCATCATGATCATGAACCCGAGCTATCTCACCGGCATGTGGAATGATCCTTCCGGCCGCAACTGGATATTGTTCGCGCTCGCCCTGCAGTGTTCCGGCGTGCTCATCATCTGGCGCATGATGAGGAGCATATGATGGCCACCTTTTTCTATGCCATCACGGCGCTGCTGCTCCTGCTGGTGATTTTCCTGCTGCTCAACTGGCGCGGTGCCACCAGCGAGAAGCAGTTGATACGTGCGCGTTTCAGTGGCGACATGTCGGCCCATCCCGTGGGTGACCAGGTCAGGAAAATGGCGCTGGCGGCCGGCAATATTTCGGCGCTGGATGGCCTGCGCCGGCGGGTGGTGGACGACGAGGAAGTCGCTGTCCTGCTGTCGCGTGCCGGCATACACAACAAGCAGGCCCGTGCGCTTTACCACTCGCTCAGCATCCTGAGTCCGGTGATCCTGGGGCTCATGACCTGGCTGGCCCATCTGCTGATGGCCAACGGTTTCCGCAATCCCGTGCTGGCCGTGATCATGGCGGTCATCGTCGGCGTGCTCCTGCCCAAGCGCCTGCTGGGCATGATGGCCGGCAAGCGTCTTGAGGAAATCCGCCTCGAGCTTCCCGTGTTCGTGCAGACGCTGCGCATCCTGTTTGATTCCGGCCTGGCGGTGGAGCAGGCACTGCGCGTCATTTCCAGCGAGGCAGGCAGTGTCTTTCCGCACATGGCCACCGAACTTGACCGTGCCCTGCAGCGTTCCGCCAGCGGCCTTGACCTGGCCGACGAGCTGGCCCGTATTGCCGAGCAGTTGCAGGTGGAGGAATTCACCGACACCGTGAGCATCCTGCGGCAGATGATCCGCCAGGGGGGCAGTGCCAGGAATTCGCTCATCAACCTGCAAAAGCTCATCGAGGACCGCCAGATGTCGGTCATGCAGGAACGCGTGACCAAGCTCTCGGCCAAGATGGCCATCGTCATGATCCTTTTCCTGTTTCCCGCCTTGTTCATCCTGCTGGCCGCCCCCGGCTTCATGGCGCTGACGCGCGCCTTGGGAGTGATTTCATGAAGGCCCTGTTTGGTGGTGTGTTGGCATTGCTGCTGGCGTCCTGTGCCAGCCAGTCGCAGGACGCCATGTCCCGCCACGAGGCCGCCAGTTGCGGTGCCTCGCTTGGCAATGAACAGGAATTCACTCTGAACATGGTGGAGCAGAAGGAAAAGGACGGGCAGCTCTATGCCGCCCTGGCCACGTTGCAGAGCCTGCCGGAGAGTGTGCCGCAAGTGATGCAGCACAAGGCCGATGTACTGCGCCGGCTGGGGCGGCCGGAGTCGGCCGATTATTTCCGGCGCCTGCAGAAAACCTGCCTTGCCCCCTGGGGTGACCATGGCCTGGGCCTTCTCGCCGCCGATGCCGGCGACCTGAAAACAGCCGAGCAGCTTTTGCGCCGGGCTGCCAAAGCCATGCCGGCGGAATATCGCCTGCGCAATGACCTGGGTGTGCTCCTGCTGCGCGAACAGAAAATCGAAGAGGCCCGCTTTGAACTGATGACGGCGCTGGAGTTGTCGGCCACTCCCGGCCTGCCTGCCGTCAATGTGCTGACCTTGCTGATGGTGCAGCAAAAGCCCCTGGCCATGCGCAGCCTGATGCAGCGCTACAAGATGGACAGCAGCGAATGGCAGGCTGCCGTGCAGTCCTGTGAAAGCCTTCTTTCCGGATGGCAGCAGCAGGGCATGCCGCATCCTGCCTCCGAAACGATATGCACCATTCCTTCGCCGGTGCAGTTTCCGGTAGCGGCGCGTGCAGGGGAAACCGGCTGAATCAACAAGGAGAAAATCATGAAACGGACAATCGTGCTGGTGCTTTGCCTGATGGCGGCTCCCGTGCTGGCGGCGGACAAGAAAGACAGCGCCCGCGAAAAGGATTCGGCGAGCCACCCGGCCGTGGCGGGCTGGCTGGACATGCAGCGTTCGGGAGCCCAGGCCTCCAGCGTGCCGCAGATCCTGACGCCGGTCATCCAGGAGCGCGTGGTGAAGCGCTACCTCGACAGCTTCAATGCGCCCATCCCGGTTTTCTTCACGAATGAATCGGGCTCGGCCTCAATGACGTCGCTGTCGCGCTAGTTCATGAAAGCGTTTGCCGGTCCTTCCAGACAGCGCGGTGCCGTTGCCATGATGACGGCGGCATTCCTGGTGCTGGCCTTGCTTTGCCTCACACTGGTGGTGGACACGGGGCGTCTTTATTACGAGCAGCGCCGCTTGCAGCGCATTGCCGACAGCACGGCACTGGATGCGGCCACCGAAGGGGCATTGTGCAGCCTGGATGACGGCCCTTCGCTCACGCAACTGGCAAGTGTCAGCGCCACGCGCAACGGCTTCGAGGGAAATGTGGCCAGCCTGCCCAACCAGATACAGGGCGGCTATCTGCAAACCGAAGACGGCATTCGTGTCTTCACGCCGGATAGCGACCGCGTGGAAGCCGTGCAGGTGCTGCTGGGCAAGGAGGTTCCTGCCAGCATGGTGGCGGGTGGTCTTTTCGGCAGGGCGATTGCCTTGCGTGCGCAGGCCACGGCGCAACGCATACCCACCATATCGTTTTCAGCCGGCAGTGCGCTGATCAATATTGATTCCGGCAAGTCGGCGCTGCTGAATCCCTTGCTCAATGGCTTGCTGGGCACACACCTCAATCTGTCAGCCGTTTCCTACCAGGGCATTGTCGATGCGGATGTCAGCCTGCTGGATTTCCTGCGCTCGGCCGGGCTGCTCGGCACGCGCATCACGGCCGGAGCCGTGGACCAGGCGCTCAATACCAATATTTCGCTGGCCAGTTTCACGGCGGCAGCGGTGCATGTGCTGGACCAGCAGCAGGTGACGGGCGTGAGTCTGCTCAGCAGCCAGCTGGTCGGTGTGAAAAGTGCCACGCTGAAGCTGGCCGACATCCTGGCGCTGGACTCCACGCCTGGCTCCAGTTTTGTCGACGAAGCCCTGAAAGCCAGGGTCAATTTGCTGGAGTTCCTGATGGCAGCCGCCATGGCAGCCAACAAGAACAATGCCGTGGCGCTGGACCTGGGCGTGGCGGGAGCCACGGTCAACCTGCGTGTGATCGAGCCGCCGCAGGTGGCCGTGGGCTGGCCCGGCATGGAAAACGGACAATGGCGCACGCGCGCCAAAACAGCACAGGTGAAGTTGACGGTGGGAGCCAGCCCCCAACTGCTGGGTTTCCTGGATGCTGGTGATATCGGTCTCACGGCCGAAGTGGCGCAGGGTGATGCCTGGTTCGAGCAGGCCCGCTGCCGC
>JASLCO010000340.1 GCA_030146505.1 Moraxellaceae bacterium | reverse complement strand
TGCGTTCTTCCTGTATGCGCTGCACGCGGTGGGTCTGCTGGCGGGACAGTTTGCGCTTGCTCATGCTGGTACGGGATTTCTCGGGGACGGGTGCGCTGCCGGGCGGCGGGCCTCTGCTATGATGCCGGGATTCGCGCCGCATTGAAGCTTTTTCGTGCCCGCGCATCCCGACGCCGCATTCTGCCACCGGAGCCGTGCATGAGCAGCAAAGCCAGTAATCGTGATCCCCACCGAGACGGCAACCTGATCTGGATAGATCTGGAAATGACGGGTCTGGACCCGGACAACGACCGCATCATAGAAATCGCCACCATCGTCACCGACGCCCATCTCAATGTACTGGCCGAAGGCCCGGTCTTCGCCATCCACCAGAAAGACACCGTGCTCAACGGCATGGACGAATGGAATACCCGCCAGCACGGCGGCTCCGGCCTGACCGAGCGCGTGCGCCGCAGCAAGATAGACGAAGCCGAAGCCGAAGCGCAGACGATTGAATTCCTCAGCCGTTTCGTGGATGCGCGCAAATCGCCCATGTGCGGCAACTCCATCTGCCAGGACCGCCGCTTCCTCTACCGCACCATGCCAAAACTGGAAGCCTTCTTTCATTACCGCAATCTGGATGTGAGCACGGTGAAGGAGCTGGCGCGCCGCTGGTATCCGGACCTCATGGGCAATTTCACCAAGCAGAGCTCGCACCTCGCCCTCGACGATATCCGCGACTCCATCGCCGAGCTGCGCTACTACCGCCAGTATTTTTTCAGGTTGCCGGGCAGCGAGGAATGAAAATCGTGACGGTCTCCAAGCGCCTCGTCATTCCCGCGCAAGCGCACTGCTGTCCGTAATAAGTTCACGCAAAAAGAATTCCCGCAGGAGCGGCTTCAGCCGCGAACCGTCATGACATGAATCATCGGGTTCGCGGCTGAAGCCGCTCCTGCGGGCAGAAGGGCCGGGATTGTGGCGTCGTCGGGGATTGGGTGAAGTGGTCCGTGGGTGTGTGCAAAGGCAAAGCCTTTGCGTTTTTGCAGGTGCGAATTCATGCGCACCTGCAAGGATTTTTTCTTTCCTGCTCGGCCATTGACCAGCGTATCTGCTCGGCCAGCACCTCGCCGGCTTCCGGCAGTTTTGCTTCCAGGGCGGCGATGATGGCGGGGTCGTGCGGCGCGTTGCCCAGGCCCAGCGCGATATTGCGCATGAAGACGGGATACAGCGCGCGGCGCAGGGCCATGCCTTCGGTGGCGCGCAGGTATTGCGCTTCGCTCCACTGGAAAAGTTCCAGCAAGGTGGCGCGGTCGAGTTTGCCGCGCGGCAGGAAGTCCGGCTCCGGCGAGGCGCGGGCATAACGGTTCCAGGGGCAGACGAGCTGGCAGTCGTCGCAGCCGAAGACGCGGTTGCCGATGGGACGGCGCAAGGCTTCCGGAATCATTCCCTCGAATTCTATCGTCAGCCAGGAAATGCACTTGCGGGCATCGAGCTGATAGGGCGCGACGATGGCTTTGGTCGGGCAAATATCCAGGCAGGCGCTGCAACTGCCGCAATGCTGGCTGACGGGCGCATCCACCGGCAGCGGCAGGTCGGTGAAAAGCTCGCCCAGGAAAAAATACGAGCCGGCGAGGCGGTTGATGATGACAGTGTGCTTGCCCATCCAGCCGAGGCCGGCCTGTTCGGCAAAGGGTTTTTCCATCACCGGTGCGGAATCCACGAAGGCGCGGTAGCCGAAATCACCCACGGCCTGCTGTATGCGTTCGGCGAATTTCTGCAGGCGCTTGCGCACGGTCTTGTGGTAGTCGCGCCCCAGGGCGTAGCGCGAGATGTAGGCGCGAGTGGGGTCGCGCAGGATTTCCGGTGCGCTCGTGTCCGCGGGCCAGTAATCCATGCGCACGGAAATCACGCGCGCGGTGCCGGGGATGAGCTCGGCCGGATGCACGCGCTTGGGGTCGGCCATGAAATCCATGTCGGCGTGGAAGCCGCGTGCTATCCAGTCCTGCATGCGGGTCGGATGCTCTCCCAGCGCAATATCACTGATGCCCACCTGCTGGAAGCCGAGTTCACGGCCCCATTGCTTGATGTCGGTGGCGAGTTGCGCATGGTCGATATTGGTGCGCGCCAGGGGGATGGCTTTCATTTGGCGTGGCCGGGATCGGTCTGCATTTGTCGTCATCATTCATCCTGGGCTTTGCGTTACAGTAAGCCGTTCCGAATCACCCGGCCGCCATCATGCCCTTGCTGCCCCGCTCACTCTATACCGCTGCCCAGGTTCGTGAACTGGACCGTCGTGCCATTGCTGCCGGTACGGCGGCCTATGCCCTGATGACACGGGCCGGGCAGGCGGCCTTCCATCTGCTGCGCGAGCGCTGGCCGGAAGCGGCGCGCATTGTCGTGCTCGCCGGCCCCGGTAACAACGGGGGCGATGGTTATGTGCTCGCACGCCTGGCACGCCTGGCCTGGAATCAGCATCTGGATGTGCAGGTGCTGACCGTGGGTGACCATGGCGCCCTGACTGGCGCCGTGGCGGAAGCAGCCTGTGATGCTGCCCGTGCCCTCGTGCCCGAGCAGCCCTGGAACGGTGAGTTACCCCCGGCCGATGTCTATGTGGATGCGCTGTTCGGCACCGGTCTCAACAGGCCGCCGGCAGGGGATTTCGCGGCCGCCATCGCGGCTGTGAATAAAAGCGGCAAGCCGGTGCTGGCGCTGGACCTGCCCTCCGGTCTGCAGGCTGACACCGGTACTGAACTCGGCGAGACCGTGCGTGCGGATGCCACCATCACCTTCATCGGCCTCAAGGCCGGCCTGCTCACGGCCATGGGGCCGGCGCGAACCGGCGAGCTTTTCTTCAATGACCTTGCCGTGCCGGCTTCGGCATTCGAGGGCTTCACACCGCTGGCCTATCGTCTGGCGGAGTCCGATCTCGGAAAAATCGGCAGGCGCCCGCGCGATGCCCACAAAGGCACGAATGGCCATGTGCTGGTGGTGGGCGGCGATCACGGCATGGCGGGCGCCGTGGCGCTGGCCGGCGAGGCGGCCCTGCGCGGTGGCGCGGGCCTCGTGTCCGTGGCCACGCGCCCGGAGCACACGGCGCTGCTGACCGCACGCAGGCCCGAGCTCATGTGCCGGGGCATTTCCCATGTTTCCGAACTGGCGCCACTGCTGTCCAGGGTTGACGTGGTGGTGCTGGGCCCGGGCCTGGGGCAGGGTGAATGGGGCGCCGCCCTTTTCGGCGCCGTGCTGGATACCGGCCTGCCCATGGTGGTGGATGCCGATGCGCTGAATCTTCTGGCCACCATGCCCGAGCGCCGCGGCAACTGGCTGCTGACGCCGCATCCCGGCGAGGCGGCGCGCCTGCTGGTCAGTACGACAGCGGCCGTGCAGGCCGACCGTTTCACGGCCGTGCGCGAACTGGAAAAGCGCTATGGCGGAGCCATCGTGCTCAAGGGGGCCGGTTCCGTCGTGATGGAAGAGGACGTGCTGGCCGTCTGTCCGTATGGCAACCCCGGCATGGCGTCGGGTGGCATGGGCGATGTCCTGTCCGGCGTGGCGGGCGCCCTGCTGGCGCAAGGCATGGCGCAGCCGCTGGCCACTGCCGTGATGGTGCATGCGCTGGCCGGCGATGCCGCTGCCCGGGCCAGTGGCGAGCGTGGTCTGCTGGCCTCCGATCTTTTCCCCTTCCTGCGTCAGCGGGTGAATGCCTGATGTCGGCCGTTCTTGTTCGCCATGCCCGCGATGCCGAGGCGCAAGAGGCGCTGGGCAGGGAGTTGTCGGCAGCCCTGAAAGGACGGGGCGTGGTTTATCTGCAAGGTGACCTGGGCGCGGGCAAGACCACGCTCACGCGTGGCATCCTGCGCGGCTATGGTCATCATGGCGCCGTGAAAAGCCCGACTTACACCCTGGTCGAACCCTATGAGTTGCCGACGGTGACGGCCTACCACTTCGACCTCTACCGTCTCACCGATCCGGAAGAGCTGGAGCTCATGGGCATACGCGATTATTGCCGCCCGGATACGCTGGCCCTGGTGGAGTGGCCGGCACGCGGCCATCCCTTTTTGCCGCCTGCCGACCTCGTCATTACAATCTCGCTCGCTGCCGCTTCCCGGAGTGGCGGCACACAGGACGGCAATACACAAAATGACAGTGGCCGCGATGTGGAATTTGCGGCAAACAGCGACATGGGCCGGGCCGTGCTGGCCGCCATGACGCCGGCATCGTCACCCCGAGGGTAAGCGTGGTCAAAACATTCAAGTCCGTTCTGCAGCAGGCGGCGCTTTTCCTTGTCGTGCTGGGGACATCCACGCAGGCATTGGCGGCAACGGAAATCACCGCCTTGCGTTCCTGGCGCGCGCCCGACAATACCCGTCTCGTGCTGGACCTGAACGCGCCGGTGAAATACCGCCTGAGTCCGGAAAGCACGCCGGCCCGCCTGGTCATTGAAATCGACGATGCCCAGCCTGCCGGGCCCCT
>JASLCO010000333.1 GCA_030146505.1 Moraxellaceae bacterium | reverse complement strand
CCTCTCCCCGCCAGCGGGGAGAGGGAATGCAGGTCAAGAAAACATGAGCCAGATGTCCAGTCAGATGACCCCGCGCGAAATCGTGCACGAACTTGATCGTCATATCGTCGGCCAGACCGCCGCCAAGAAAGCCGTGGCGCTGGCCTTGCGCAACCGCTGGCGGCGCATGCAGGTGGACGAAGCCCACCGCAATGAAATCTCGCCGAAAAACATCCTGATGATAGGGCCCACCGGCGTTGGCAAGACTGAAATTGCGCGGCGCCTGGCCCGGCTGGCCAATGCGCCCTTCATCAAGGTGGAAGCCACCAAATTCACGGAAGTGGGTTATGTGGGACGCGACGTGGAAACCATCATCCGCGACCTTGCCGACATGGCCCTGAAGATGACGCGCGAGCAGGAAATGCAGAAAGTGGATCACCGCGCCTATGAGGCAGCAGAAGAGCGCGTGCTCGATGCCCTGCTGCCGCCGGCCCGCGGCAATGACTGGAGCCAGAACAGCACTCCCTCCGCCACCGACAGCAACACCCGCCAGGTTTTCCGCAAGAAGCTGCGCGAAGGCGAACTGGACGACCGCGAAATCGAAATCGACGTGCCGGTGATGGGCGTGGGTGTGAACATCATGGCGCCGCCCGGCATGGAAGACATGACCAACCAGCTGCAAAGCCTGTTTTCCAATCTCGGCCAGGGCAAGAGCAAGACACAGCGCGTGAAAATCCGCGAAGCCCTCAAGCTGCTGAAGGAAGAAGAAGCCGGCAAACTGCTCAATGAAGAGGAAATCAAGGCCCGCGCCCTGAGCACGGTTGAACAGAACGGCATTGTCTTCATCGACGAAATCGACAAGGTCTGCCGCCGCGAAGGCACGCATGGCGGTGGCGATGTTTCCCGCGAGGGCGTGCAGCGTGACCTGCTGCCGCTGATCGAAGGCTGCACCGTGAACACCAAATACGGCATGGTGAAGACGGATCACATCCTCTTCATCTGCTCGGGCGCCTTCCATCTGGCGCGCCCTTCCGACCTGATTCCGGAACTGCAGGGCCGCCTGCCGATTCGCGTGGAACTGGAAGCGCTGTCACCGGCCGACTTCGAGCGCATACTCACCGAGCCGCATTTCTCGCTGACCCAGCAATACGAAGCCCTGCTGAAGGCCGAAGGCCTGAGCATCACCTTCACGTCCGACTGTGTGAAAAAGCTGGCGGAAGTGGCCTGGCAGGTGAACGAGCGC
This sequence comes from Moraxellaceae bacterium, assembly GCA_030146505.1. Taxonomy (GTDB): domain Bacteria; phylum Pseudomonadota; class Gammaproteobacteria; order Pseudomonadales; family Moraxellaceae; genus UBA2031. The sequence goes on along the minus strand of JASLCO010000333.1, from coordinate 10,530 downwards.
ACCGAGAACATCGGCGCCCGCCGCCTGCACACCGTGCTGGAAAAACTGCTGGAGGACATTTCCTTCAACGCCTCCGATCTCGCTGCCGAAGTGCATGGCGCGGTTCTGCAGATCACGGCGGACGATGTGCAGAAGCACCTGGGCGATCTGGTTCAGGATGAAGATTTAAGCCGTTTCATTCTGTAAGCACGGGTGTTTGCAGGCGGAGGAGCTGTCGCACTCGCCGTAGAGAATGGATTTACCTTCAGGGATTCAAGCAGGTACGAATTCATTCGCACCTATTCTCCACCCTGTTCTTCCATCCTGTGCGAATGAATTCGCACCTGCATTTCTCTTTAGGCCACCTGATGCAGCCCGGCCTGCATCAGAACTCCCAGGACCTGCGTTTCACGCCAGGCCCCGGAATTCCTCGCGTATCAGCTGCTCCATGGTGTAGTAGCCACATTCCTTTTCACGGGAGAGGCGCTTCAAGGCATACAGCGCGCCCTGGCCAAAAGCATTGCGGCTGAGTGATTCATGCACGAGGCGCAGGGTCTGGAAGGGGAAGCCGAAAATCACTTCGTGCTTGCCCACTATGCTGCCCACGCGGATGGAGTTCACCTGGCGCTCGGCATCCAGCCCCAGCGTTTCCGCCAGGCGCAAGGCCGTACCGGATACCTCGGTCTTGCCACGGAAATGCTGCTCGATGATTTCCACATCGGCCTGCGGCACCATGCGCTTCAGGGCCTGCGCCGCCACCATGAGGAAATTCACGCCCAGGGTGATGTTGGGGGAATAAAGCACGCGCGTCTGCTCACCCAGCGCACGCAACAGCTGCAACTGGCGCGGGCCGTAATGCGACACGGCAGAAATGATGCCTATGCCACGCGCCGCAGCAGCGCGTCCGTAATACCGCAAGGTATGACCGGCGGAAAAATCCACCACGAAATCCACCGGCTGTTCGGCAAAAAGACGGTCGGCATCCTGCTCGCCGGTGGCCAGCAGTGTGCCTTCATTCACATCAAGGCCCAGCGCATCACTGGCATACTGGCGATGCTGCGCCGAACGCTGCGCCACCCACACCAGGTCAATCTGCTGGTCGGCAATCAGCTCCTGCGCCACTGCGCGACCGGCACGGCCAAATCCGAACAGGCCCACGCGGATTTTTCGCGATTTCAAAGTCATGAGGCCATCCTCGTTTTTGACGGGGATGGGCTTATTAACAAAGCTTTGCAGGCAGAAGCAAGTTTACATTCTCGTGCATTTATGATTCTCGACATAAAAATTCCGTAAGGATTTTCTTTTATTTGCTGAGTGCTTTGGGTGGCGCTGGTTGATGGCGGGGTTTACGCGTGCAGCTCCGCTGTATTCCTTTTGCCCGGGAGTGCGGGGATTTAAGCACTGTCGGGGATTCGGTGAGGTGCTCCGACGGGGTTGCTTCTTTTGTTTATTCCCTAACGGGATTGCGGCTGCACCGGGCCTCACTTTCCTTTACTTCGCTAAAGGAAAGTAAGCAAAAGAAAGGCGCCCCCTGCGGGGAGCCCTTCATTTAACTGAAGCGGTGCTCTTTTCTCATAGCATTCGGGCAGAGCTCGCGCGTTCGCGGCTCGCAACTACCTTCTGATTTCTTGCTACTGTCAGGGCCGTAGGTGCAGAAGGCCCGGGAAGGTGGGCTCGCTGCGCTTGCCCACTCCCACTGCCGGTTACTTGCGGAAAATTTTGTGATTCCGTCTTTCGGCCAGCGTTGAACTCAAGGAAAAGCCAAAACAACTTCGTCATGCCGGCGCAGGCCGGCATCCATAGTACATTGGAAAATTCATTGCCGCATGGACCCCGGCCTCCGCCGGGGTGACGAATACCTTGAAAAGAAATCTGTCGCCCCGGAAGGCTTTAATCCGGGGCCCAGCAACTTTTTTTGATCTGTCTTTTTGATTTCCCCAGCAGAAGAAAAGAGCACCGTGCTTTGCTCTTGAACCCCCATCAAGCCTGCCGACCGGAACAAAGCCGGCCAAGGGAAATCCGTACAGGGATGTACGGATTAGGCGAGGTGAGGCAGGGACGCCGAATCTCGCCGGCCCTTCGACGCTAGCTTTGTGTAGGGAGGGAACCCGCGAAGCGGGCAGGCGACTTGGGGTGGAAGGAGGCGGAGAGCGAAAAGGCAAAGCACCGCTTTGCCAGCTCGTAGCGCCAAGCGCGTGCAAGCGCTTGGCCGAGGCTCGTCCAGCGAGGACGCGCCCTATCAAATAAGCAACGGAGATTTAAATAGAAATTGATGGCCACAAGCATGCGGCGGAAACCTTCAGGGCTCCGCCGCATGTGATCTCTCGTCGTTACTTAATGATCAGACTTGATTTTGTAAATACAGTGGCATCATCAATATCAAGACCAGATGTTCCCTGCAGCTTGATCTCGAAACACTGGCCATCAGCCATCATTAATGGAACCGTCAGCAGGCCTGTACTCTTTTCATAGACGGCTGGAGCCTCATTAACAAGATTACATACCGGAGCAGCCGAACTGATAGCTGCAACAGCATCAATATCTGCCCCTGCATAAGGACTACTACTTGTATTAGGCGCAAGATCAACCAACTTTACGAAGGAGTATTTCTCCCCCGCGACAACCCCTTGGCCAATATAGCTATCAATATCAATGCCACGTGTTCCGCCATTGGTAGCCCCGACGTAAATCCATGACACTCCATCCTGACTGATATAAACGCTGGTCGCTTCTATATCTTCGCCGACCTCGAATATCCAGAGATCATGAGCACTAGTACCCGATGTTGTTAATGAGTTATCTAGAAATCTCAATACGAGAGTTCCTTGATTACCCAAAGCTGCATAGCCGTTATATGGGCTGTAATCAGGAACACCAAGCGTCTTTAGAGGAGTTTGATACGCGGCTGTTACTCCCGCACCAGGAGAATACGAAGTAACCGCATCTGCAAATGATTTTGCCCCATCCGGAAACTCTATCCCTTGAATAAGCTCAGCATGAGCAAGAGTTGAAATGAAAAAAATTGCGACCGTCGATGCTACCTTCATGTGATTCTCCTTGGCTTTATGCCTATCGCATTATTTTTTTATTTCTGAAAAATAAATCAATTTATTGCTTTGTACAAACTTCAGAAGAGTGAGCCCCATAAAAAAATACACTGCCTACTAAAGCTCGGCCATGGACGCTACCACACGACATTAAGATTGGCCACTTCGGTTAACCGCAATCCGTTATCATCCCTCCCAATCACCTCATCCAGAAAACTCCATGCGCTCCCCCGCCCCCACCGAGCTCCGCTACCGGAAAGAGTCCCGCACCCTCCTCATCGTCTACGAGACCGAGCGCTTCGAGCTCAGCGCCGAATTCCTGCGCGTGCATTCACCGTCGGCAGAGGTGCAGGGCCATGGCGGCGAAGGTGGCGAACTGCCTCGAAACAAGGAAAACGTGGCCATCAGCGGCATGGCGCCAGTGGGCAATTACGCAGTGAAGATCACGTTTTCCGATGGCCATGACACCGGCCTCTACAGCTGGGACTGGCTGCAGGAGCTGTGCCGGCATCGCGAGGCACTCTGGGCCGCCTACCAGGAAAAGCTCCGCACCCTGCCCGATCCGGCGGTAGGCGTCGTGCGTTTCATGCCGGGGGGGCCGAAAAAGCCGTCCTGAGTCCGCGCTGTCCCTCCGGATACCGCGCCATCCAGATTCCCGTCAAACACGCCCCGGCCCCCCGCCTTTCGTCCGGCCATCGCCTCTTCGTGATGAACCGTCACAATTTGCCGGACATTTGCGGCTGTCCGCTCTATGGCATGTCTGTACAATCCCGCCGCCCGGACGGCTGCCCGTCCTTGTTCAACCCGCGGAGAGCCTCCATGACGCCCACCAGCTCCCTGCCGCGCATGCCCGGCCTCGTCTACACCCCCGAAGGCCAGCCCCTGCGTCGGGAAGACATCAAGACCCTGGCCGACCAGATGCGCTACGAGCTCGGCCGCTATCGCGCCTGGCGCAGCCACGACGACGAAGCCTTCCGCCGCCAGTTCGATACCGTGCAGAAATGGCAGGCAGGCCGCCTGCAGCGCACCCATGCCGGCTTTCTCAAGGACGAGCGCTACAAGGCCGTCACCCAGTTCTTCCTGACCGAGCTCTACGGCGGCATGGACCTCAACGAGCTGGCCCGGGAAGTGGAACGTGCCCTGCCCATCGCCACCCGCCTGCTGCCGGACTCGGTCATGCGCACCTCCGCCGTGGCACTGGAGCTCAATGCCCTCACCGGTGACCTGGACGAAGAACTCACCACCATGCTCTTCGAGACCATGGGCGTGAGTGAAATCACCGAAAAGGCCATGATCGAGGCCTATCGCGCCTGCAACAACCGCGAACAGCGCATACGCCAGATGGATCTGCTGGCCGAACTGGGCGGAGGCCTGGACCGCTATGTGCGCTCGCGCGTGATCTACGCCACCTTCAAGCTCGCCGGCCGCCCGGCGCGCATGGCCGGCCTGTCCGGGCTCTACGACTTCCTCGGCCGCGGCTTCGAGGTGATGCGCCCCATGGGCTCCGCCCAGGACTTCCTGGCCACCTTCGTGGGCAAGGAAAAAGCCATCGTGGAAAACCTCTTCGCCGGCAAGAGCGACCCTTTCACCGTCTGAGCACCTTAACCTGCAGGCCGTGCTCCGGCCCGGCCTGCAAGCCCATCAAGCCCGGTGGCACAAGGCCAGGAAACCGGCAGGCAAACGCCTGCCATCGCTTGCCAGCCCGACGGCGACCGACAGACAATGCCGGTCCCGTTTTATCGCGCGGCAACCGCGCCAAGGGCTCTCTTTTCCATGTCTGATACCAAGCCCGGCACCACCCATTTCGGCTACCAGACCGTCGCCACCGGCGAAAAGGCCAGGAAGGTGGCCGAGGTCTTCCATTCCGTGGCGGCGCGCTACGACCTCATGAATGACCTCATGTCCTTTGGCGTGCACCGCCTCTGGAAGCGCTACACCATTGAAATGGCGGGCGTGCGCCCGGGCCAGCAGGTGCTGGACATTGCCGGCGGCACCGGTGATCTCGCCAAGGCCTTCAGCAAGCGCGTCGGCCCCACGGGCCGGGTGATCCTTTCCGACATCAATGCCTCCATGCTGGGCGTGGGCCGCGACCGTCTGATCGATAACGGCCTCACGCAGAACCTGGAGTTCGTGCAGGCCAATGCCGAATGCCTGCCCTTTGCCGACAACACCTTCGATCTGCTGACGATTTCCTTCGGCCTGCGCAATGTCACCGACAAGGACAAGGCCCTGCGCTCCATGTACCGCGTACTCAAGCCGGGCGGACGCCTGCTGGTGCTGGAATTTTCCAAGCCGGTGGTGGAGCCACTCTCGAAAGCCTATGACGCCTATTCCTTCAGCGTGCTGCCCGCCCTGGGCCAGCTCGTCACGCAGGATGCCGACAGCTACCGCTATCTCGCCGAATCCATACGCATGCATCCCGACCAGGAAACCCTGAAAGGCATGATGGGCAATGCCGGCTTCGAGCGCACGGATTACCACAATCTCACCGGCGGCATTGTCGCCCTGCATCGCGGCTTCAAGCTGTAAGGGAGCGTGCGCTGTGAGTACCTCGCTGCCGCAGGTGTTTGCGGTCAAAACCCTGGAAGGACTGATACGCCGCGCGCTGGCACTGGACCCGGCCACGCGCGAGCGCCTGGCCGCCCATGCCGGCAAACGTGTTTTCATAGAAACGCGCTCGCCGGCACTCACCATCCTGGTATCGCTGGAGGCCGATGGCGTGCATCTGGACAGCGAAGCCGGCAAGCATCCGCACGCCACTCTGGAAGCACCCAGCTTCGAGCTCCTGAAAATGGCGCTCTCCAGTGACGCACATTTCATAGGCGGTCCCGTGAAAATCGGCGGCGACGTGATGCTGGTGCAGGAACTGCACGCCATTGCCCGCGATATGGATATCGACTGGGAAACCGGTCTTTCGCGCGTGTTCGGCGATACTGTTTCCTATCCGGTCTCGCGCGGCCTCAAGCATCTTTTCGGCTTTGCCAATCGCGTCGCCAATACCTTCCTGCAGAACACCGGCGAATACATACGCGAAGAAAAGGAACTGGTGCCCGTGCGCTGGGAAGTGGAAGAGTTCCTGAATGACAACCGCGATGCCCGCGCCGATCTGGATCGCGTGGAATCGCGCCTCGCCCGCCTGCAAAAACGCCTCGACAAGCTGAGCGCCCCTGCTGAAAACCAGGGCGAGAACAGCAAGGACAAGCCCGCCTGATGCTCAAGCACCTGCCCCGCCTGCTCGCCATCTGGACGGTGGTGGCCCGCTACCGCCTCGATACCCTCCTGCCCCCGCCGCCCGATCTGCGTGCGCGCTTCATCATTTTCTGCCTGCGCCTGCATCCGGCCTGGTGGCTGGCGGACAAACGTGCGCAACAGCCGCAGCGCCTGCGTCTGGCTTTTGAAGAACTGGGGCCGCTTTTCATCAAGCTCGGCCAGTTGCTGGCCACACGCCGCGATCTGCTGCCGGAAGCAGTGCTGGACGAACTCGCCAAGCTGCAGGACCAGGTGCCGCCGTTTTCCACACGCGAAGCCATGAATATTGTCGAGCGCGAACTGAAAGCACCGCTGTCGGCAAAATTCTCGCGCTTTGATGAAACACCGCTGGCGGCAGCCTCCATTGCACAGGTGCATACCGCTGCCCTGCCCGACGGCCGCGAAGTGGTGGTGAAAATCCTGCGCCCCGGTGTGCGTGAAGCCATCCTGCAGGACATGGCTCTGGTGCGCGATTTCACCGCCTTTCTGGAAAACCGTTTTCCCGAACTCGCGCAATTCCATCCGCAGCGCATTGCCCGCGATTACGAGCAGACCCTGCTGGATGAAACCGATCTCGCCCGCGAGGCCGCCAATACCCAGCGCATGCGCGCCAACTTCCTGAATTCCGATCTGCTGTATGTGCCGGAAATCCACAAGGACTGGTGCACGGCCTCGGTGATGGTGGCCGAACGCATTTACGGCGTGCCCATTGATGCCGTGGAAGCCATGGCCAAAATCGGCATCAGCCGCAAACAGCTTTCGGAAAAAGGCCTCACCATCTTTTTCACGCAGCTGCTGCGCCACAATTTCTTCCACGCCGACATGCATCCGGGCAATGTCTTCGTGGAAACGGCGAATCCGGCCAATCCGCGCTATATCGCTCTCGATATCGCCATCGTCGGCCAGCTCTCCAGTACCGACCAGCTCACCGTGGCGCGTCTGGCCATGGCCCTGGTGCAGCGTGATTTTGCCGAGATCATCCGTATTGCCCACCGTGCCGGCTGGCTGCCGCCGGGAGTGCGCCTGGATGCACTGGCCATTGAAGTGGAGCGCATTGCCGGCCGCGCGCTGGACAAGCCCATTACCGAAGTGGAATTCGGCCCGATTCTGGTGGCCCTGCTGGACATGGCGCGCACCCATCATCTGGAAATTCCGGTGCAGCTGGTGCTGCTCATCAAGACACTTATCCATGTGGAAGGTCTTGGCCGTTCGCTGGACCCCGAGCTGGATATCTGGACCCTGGCCAAGCCGCTGCTGAAACAGTGGCTGGCCGATCATGTCGGCCCTGCTGCCCTGATGAAGCGCATGAGCGAACAGGCGCCCGGCATCATCACCGGCCTGCCTGACCTGCCCGATCTCGTACTGGATGCGCTGACGCAGCTGCGTGCCAGCGGCCAGTGGCAGGAGCGCCAGCTGCGCGAATTCGAACGCCTGCGCGAGACCCTGCGCACCGGCCGCCGTCATGACCTGCTGGCGCTTTGCGGCATTGCGGGTGGTATCGCCCTGGCCCTGAACAGCAGCGGCCTCTGGCTGGTGGCTGGTGTGGCCCTGGCTGCACTCACCCTGGGCTGGCGGCTTACTGCCTCTTGAGCAAGCTCGCCGCTGCTTGAGCGAAGCGTTATCCTCATCCCCCGTAATGACTGAAACGAGATAGCGATGAAGTGGCTGGATGAAGTGCGATGGGATGCGGACGGTCTGATACCCGCCATCGCCCAGGACTTCCGCACCGGCCGCGTGCTCATGGTGGCCTGGATGAACCGCGAGGCGCTTGAGCTCACCGCCCGCGAAGGCCGCGGCATCTACTGGTCGCGCTCGCGCCGCAAGCTCTGGCGCAAGGGTGAAGAATCCGGCCATGTACAGAAGCTGCACGAGCTGCGTCTGGACTGCGATGGCGACGTGGTCATCCTGCAGGTGGAACAGATTGGCGGAATTGCCTGTCATACCGGACGCGAATCCTGTTTCTATCGCCGCTATGAAAACGGTGCCTGGATCACGGTGGATGCCGTGCTGAAAGACCCCGGTGCCATTTACGATCACACGCACAAGCAAGAAGACGCCTCATGAGCGACGCCATCCTTGAAGCACTGGCCCGGGTGCTGGAAGAACGCAAACAGGCGGCACCCGAGTCTTCCTATGTGGCCAGCCTGTATCACAAAGGTTTGAACAAGATCCTCGAAAAAGTCGGCGAGGAGTGCACGGAAACCCTGATTGCCGCCAAGGACGCGGAACGCAGCGGCGAATACGACGACCTTGTCTATGAAACCGCCGATCTCTGGTTCCATTCCCTGGTCATGCTCTCGCATTTCAATCTGCAGCCGGAGGCCGTGCTCAATGAGCTGGCCCGCCGCTTCAATGTTTCCGGCCATGCGGAAAAAGCATCGCGCGGCCAGTCAGCCAACAACCCCTCGGAGTGACATCATGCTTTCCGGCATTTCCCTTCCCCACATCATTCTCCTGCTCGTCATCGTCGTGCTGATTTTCGGCACCGGCAAACTCAAGAATGCCGGCAAGGATCTCGGCGGCTTCTTCAAGGGCTTCAAGGAAGGCATGAAGAGCGAGGAAGAAAAACCGCAGCAGCTGACGCAGGACAAAAAGGACGACAGCCAGAACCACGGCTGATCCGGCAGGAATCCTGATCCATGTTTGATGTCGGCTTCAGCGAACTGGTCCTGCTCGCCGTTGTGGCACTGGTGGTGCTGGGCCCGGAAAAGCTGCCGCATGCCGCGCGCGTGGCCGGGGCCTGGGTGGCGCGCATACGCCGCACCATAAGCACCGTGCAGGCGGAAATCGAGCGCGAAGTCTCGGCGCAGGAACTGAAAACCCGCATGGAAAAGGAACTGGGGCCGGGCGGCCTGGCCAGCTTCACCGGTAATTTCGTGCAGCAGTTGCAGCAGGAAACCACCGCCATCGACAACGAGCTGAAAGCGGCGGAAAACACGATTGCGCCATCGCTGGGTGCGGCCAGCGCCATACTGTCGGCACAGCCTGAGACAACAGCTGCCGCCGTCGTGCCGGCGACCATGCCCTCGTCCGTCGATACACCGCCTGCCTCCGTGCTGGCCGACATCGCCACGCCGCTGGAAAACGTGAACATGGATGGCGAGGCTGCCTACCGGCAATGGCTGGAAAGCCAGAAGCGCAACAGCCAGGCCGGCGTTACCACGCCCGGCGAAGATGCCGCCTCATGAGTGACACTCCCGCCTCTGACAATGCCATGCCACTGGTCTCGCACCTGGTGGAACTGCGCAGCCGCCTGATACGCATACTCACCGTGCTGATCGCGGGCTTTTTCGCCCTGGTGTATTTCCGCAACGATATTTACGCCGCCGTTGCAGCTCCCCTGCGCAAGCTGTTGCCACCGGGCAGCACCATGATTGCCACGGACGTGACCGCGCCCTTCATGGCGCCGTTCAAGCTCACGTTTTTCGTGGCGCTGTTCATGGGCGTGCCTTACATCCTGCACCAGATATGGGGTTTCATATCGCCCGCGCTGTACAAGCACGAACGTCGCATCGCCATTCCGCTGCTGGTGTCCAGCGTGCTGCTTTTTTACATGGGCGTTGCGTTTGCATTTTTCATCACGCTGCCGGCTATTCTGGGTTTCTTCACCCGCGTCGGGCCGGAAGGCGTGGCGCTGATGACGGACATCAATCTCTATCTGGATTTTGTGCTCAAGCTGTTCCTGGTGTTCGGCTTCACGTTCGAGATTCCGGTAGCCGTTTTCCTGCTGATCTGGTCCGGTATCGTCAGCAGTGACTCACTGATCGACAAACGTCGTTATGTCATCGTGGGCTGTTTCTTTGTGGCCATGTTCCTGACTCCGCCTGATGCCCTCTCCATGGCCATGCTGGCCGTACCCATGTGGCTGCTGTTTGAAGCCGGCCTGTTCTTTGGGCGCATCATGGAAAAACGAAAAGCGGCTGAAGCGGAAGCCAACTAAACCCCGGCAGCATCCACAGGACTGTTCCAACAACGGTCCTTCCTCAAGCCCAGCACCATCCTACAGCGGAATCACCATCATTCCCGAAGCCAGTGACAACAGCGCGGACAAGCGCAGTGAGCCCGCCCAACAGCCTGCTACACCTACGCCCCGAAAGAATTAAAAAGCACAGAAGCAAATCGCGAGTCGCGAACGCGCGAGCACCACCCGGATGCCCTCAGCAATAGCAATGAACAGAACCAACTGAAGGGCTCTCCGCAGGAGTCGCCTTTTCTTTGCTTACTTTCTTTTGGCGAAGCAAAAGAAAGTGAGGCC
>JASLCO010000327.1 GCA_030146505.1 Moraxellaceae bacterium | reverse complement strand
TACCTTAAGCAAAGGCGTTTCCTTGTGGCACAGCAGCACTCTGACTCTCTCTCTGCGCGCTTGCGTTTGTACTACCGCTTTGCCCGCCTCAGCCTGCATCTGGTGGAAGGCGCCGTGCTGGCCGTGGCCTGTGGTGCCGTCTTCGTGCAATACCGTGAATACCAGCGCCCTGTCATACGCTGGTGGCATCGCCGTTTCTGCAACATCCTCAATGTGGAAATCCGCGTGCATGGCACGCCGGCTGGTGGCCGTGCGCTCTGGATATCGAACCATGTTTCCTGGCTGGATATTCCCGTGCTGGGTGCGCACTTTCCGGTGAACTTCCTGTCCAAGGCGGAAGTGGCAAAATGGCCGGTGGTGGGCTGGCTGGCCAAGGTGGCGGGTACGCTTTTCATCCAGCGTGGTTCGGGTGATGCGGGGCAGGTTGGCAATCAACTGGCCATGCATCTGCGCGAAGGCCGCAATGTGCTTTTCTTTCCGGAAGGCACCACAACGGATGGCCACAAGCTCAAACGCTTTTTTCATAAACTGTTTGCCACCGCGATAGAGGCTGATGTGCCGGTACAGCCGGTGCTGGTCTGCTATCGTGATGAAACCGACAGCCTGCATCCCCTGGTGCCCTTTGTGGGTGACGATGAATTCCTGTCGCATGCCACCGAAATCCTGAAAAGCAACCACCGCATCGTGGTGGATGTGCTGGTGCTGCCGCAGGAACCGCTTAACGGGCGCGATGCCCGTGCCCTCTGCCGTGATCTGGAAGGCAAGATGGCCGAGGCCCTGCGTGGTTTGCATACCTTGCAGGGCTGAGGCCGTATCCGGAGCCTTTCCAAAAAAAAAACCGTCATTCCCGCGCAAGCGGGAATCTCCCGATAATTACCGACTGTTCATCACGGAGATTCCCGCTTTCGCGGGAATGACGAGGGACTTTCATGCAAGAAAATCCCTGAGCCCTCTGAAGCAGGTCTTTGTTTCGGGCCCTTGTTTTCTGAATGTCACTGGAATGACGACTCCATGACTATCTGACGGTTATTAACGCATTCGAATTCGGTATTTCTCAGCGGGCATTCCGCTTTTCTAAGATGGCGCCAACTTGTTATGACAAGATGACGTCGCGATGAAGCACCCCCTGGGCAAGATTGTCCCGCTTTCCTCCCAACCGCTTTACAGCCAGCTCCGCGAGCTGCTGCGTGCGCGCATCCTAGACGGCACTTACGCGCCGCACAGCCAGATGCCCTCCGAGAGCGAGCTGGGCGCCATGTTCGATGTCAGCCGCATCACCGTGCGCCAGGCCCTGGGCGATCTGCAGAAAGAAGGCCTGGTCTTCAAGCTGCATGGCAAGGGCACTTTTGTCTCCAAGCCCAAGGCCTTCCAGAATGTGAGCCGCCTGCAAGGCTTGGCGGAAGCCATGTCTGGTATGGGTTATGAAGTGGTCAACCAGTTGCAGGGTCTGCGCCATATCAAGGCTGATGCCACGGTGGCGGCACGTCTGCAATTGCAGGAAGGCGATGCGGTCACGGAAATCCGTCGTCTGCGTCTCCTTAACCGTGAGCCCCTCTCGCTGGAAATCACCTGGGTGCCTCGTGCTATCGGCGAACAGCTGCAAAAAGCCGATCTCGTCACCCGCGACATCTTCCTCATCCTCGAAAACGATGCCGGCATAGCCCTGGGCCATGCCGATATTTCCATAGACGCCATCCTCGCCGATGAAGACCTCGCCACTGCCCTGCGCGCGGAAGAAGGCAGCCCGGCGCTGCGCATAGAACGCCTCACGCATGACGCGCAGGGCCGGCCGCTGGATTTCGAATACCTCTATTACCGTGGCGATGCCTTCCAGTATCGCCTGCGCACTGATCGCAAGCCGGCACCACGTGCCCGCAAGAAGAGTTGAGAAAAAATGACTGCAAGCTCGCCCTCGGCCAGCCCGGAATTCACCGCCAGCAAAGTCCTGGAGTACGACATTGTCGTTGTCGGTGGTGGCACGGCCGGTCCCATGGCCGCCATCAAGGCCAAGGAAAAGAATCCGGACCTGCGCATCCTGCTCATCGACAAGGCCAATGTGAAACGCTCGGGCGCCATTTCCATGGGCATGGACGGCCTCAACAACGCCATCATTCCCGGTCATGCCACGCCCGAGCAGTACACCAAGGAAATCACCATTGCCAATGACGGTATCGTCAACCAGGCAGCGGTCCATGCCTACGCCACCCACAGCTTCAAGACGATTGAGCAGCTGGATAAATGGGGTGTGAAGTTCGAAAAGGACGAGACCGGTGATTACGCCGTTAAAAAAGTGCACCACATGGGCTCCTATGTGCTGCCCATGCCGGAAGGCCACGACATCAAGAAAGTGCTGTACCGCCAGCTCAAGCGTGGCCGTATCAGCATCACCAACCGCTTTGTCACCACGCGCCTGCTCACCGATGCCGACGGTGCCGTGAATGGTGTGCTGGGTTTTGATTGCCGCAGCGCCGAATTCCAGGTGATACGGGCCAAGGCCGTGATTCTTTGCTGCGGTGCGGCCGGGCGTCTGGGCCTGCCGTCTTCCGGCTATCTCATGGGCACTTATGAAAATCCCACCAATGCCGGTGATGGCTATGCCATGGCCTACCACGCCGGGGCCGAGCTCGCCAATCTCGAATGCTTCCAGATCAATCCCCTGATCAAGGATTACAACGGGCCGGCTTGTGCCTATGTCACGGGGCCGCTTGGTGGTTATACCGCCAACAACAAGGGCGAACGCTTCATCGAGTGCGATTACTGGAGCGGCCAGATGATGTGGGAGTTCTATCAGGAGTTACAGGGCGGCAACGGCCCGGTATTCCTGAAGCTCGATCATCTGGCGGAAGAAACCATACAGACCATAGAAACCATACTGCACAGCAATGAGCGCCCGAGCCGTGGCCGTTTCCACGATGGCCGTGGCACTGATTACCGCCAGAGCATGGTGGAAATGCATATCTCGGAAATCGGTTTCTGCAGTGGCCACAGTGCTTCCGGTGTGTGGGTGAACGAGCGCGCGGAAACTTCCGTGAAAGGCCTGTATTCCGCCGGTGATATGGCGGCTGTGCCACATAACTACATGCTGGGGGCTTTCACCTATGGCTGGTTCGCTGGCGAAAATGCCGTGGACTATATCGCCGGCCGTGATTTCACGCCTGTCGATGAAGCCCAGGTGGTGCGTGAGCGCGAGCGTGTGCTGGCACCGCTGCACCGCGAGGATGGCCTGTCGCCCAGCCAGGTGGAATACAAGCTGCGCCGTTTCGTGAACGACTATCTGCAGCCGCCCAAAGTCACGCGCAAGATGGAAATAGCGCTGCAGCGCTTCGAGGAAATCCGTGAAGACATCGCCCATATCCGCGCCGAGAACCCGCATGAGCTGATGCGCGCCGCCGAGGTGGCGGTGATACGCGACTGCGCCGAGATGGCGGCCCGTGCCTCCCTGTTCCGCACGGAAAGCCGCTGGGGCCTCTATCACTACCGTGTCGATCATCCGCAACGCAACGATGCCGAATGGTTCTGCCACGCCCATCTCAAGAAGGACGAAAACGGCCGCATGGTGAGTTTCAAGAGGGCCGTCGAGCCCTATGTCATTGCCATAGACAGTGAAGAAAAGCAGGCCTACCAGAAATTGCGCGTGGCTGGCGAGAAAGTCGCCGCCCCTGTTGAAGAGCATGCCTGAAGGAAAGAAAGCATGAGTTACACGCCACACGATATACGCCAGCGCTCCAGTGCGCCGGTGCTGATAGATGAAGACAAATGCATAGCCGAGAAGGGCTGCACGGTTTGCGTGGACGTCTGTCCGCTGGACCTGCTGGCCATAGACCCGGTGAAGAAAAAGGCCTTCATGCAGTTCGACGAGTGCTGGTACTGCATGCCCTGCGAAAAGGACTGCCCCACGGATGCCGTGCGCGTGAGCATTCCTTATTTGTTGAAGTGACGTTTTTACTGATTGCACCAGGTAGACGTAAGACCCCGGTGAGAAGGCGCATAGCCCGGCCGGCTAAAACCACGATTCATCACCATGACGATGTCGCAGAACGACAGGGGAAAGGAAAATGAAATTGCACAAGATTGCCGGCGCCTTGCTGGCAGCTGTACTGGCTGCTCAGGGAGCACAGGCAGAAACGATACGTGTGGCCATAGGCACGCAGGACACCACCATCAACTGCGCCACCGGCGGCCTGCTCATACGCGAGCTCAAGCTGCTGGAGAAATACCTGCCGCATGATGGCAAGTACAAGGATGCCAAATACGAGATCGAGTGGAAGAACTTCACCTCCGGTGCACCGCTGACCAATGAAATGGTGGCGGACAAGCTGGACATAGGCGCCATGGCCGATTTCCCCGGTGCCAATAACGGTGCGGCTTTCCGCAAGGCCGGCAAGCGCAGCATCTTCCTCTCCGTGCTCTCCGGCAGCACCACCGGCAGCGGCAATGCCATTGTCGTGCCCAGCGCCTCGCCGATAGACAATATCGCCGAGCTCAAGGGCAAGACGATTTCCGTGCCTTTTGCCTCCACGGCCCATGGCCTGTTGCTGCGCGCCGTGAAATCCCAGGGCTGGGAAGATGGCCGTGACATACAGATCATTGCCCAGGCTCCGGAAGTGGCAGGCTCTGCCCTGCAGGCCAACAAGATCGATGCGCATGCCGATTTCGTGCCCTTCGGCGAGCTTTTTCCCTATCGTGGTTTCGCCCGCAAGATTTATGACGGCGCCGAATCCAATGCCCCGACTTTCCACGGTTCACTGGTGAATGCCGATTACGCGAAAAAATACCCGGAAATCGTGGTGGCCTATCTGCGTGCGGCGATTGAAG
>JASLCO010000316.1 GCA_030146505.1 Moraxellaceae bacterium | reverse complement strand
GAGCAGTACGCCTTCCTCGCGCGCGCGCGCCACAAGCTCCGTGCAATTGCGCGGCAGCACCACGCCTATCATGAGGCCGGCTCCTTCCACGGTGACACCCAGGTCGCCGAGTTTTTCGCGAAAGCCCTTCATGATGCGCTGGCCCATGACGGCGGCATTTTCAATCGGGCCTTTCTGCAGTTCGCGTATGGTGGTCAGGGCGGCACGGCAGCCCAGCGGTGTGCCACCGTAGGTGGTGCCGTGATTGCCTGCACTGAAAAGATCGCGTGCTTTGCCGCGCACGAGGCAGGCCCCGATGGGGAAGCCGTTACCGAGACCCTTGGCGGTGCTCACCACATCCGGCAGGATGTTCGTGTGCTGGTAGGCGAAGTATTTGCCGGTGCGGCCGTTGCCGGTCTGGATTTCATCCAGCATCAACAGCCAGTCGTGCCTGTCGCAAATCGCCCGCAGGGCCTCCAGATAGCCGAAACCGTTTTTCGGCATGCGCACGCCACTTTCGCCCTGTATCGGTTCCACCAGGATGGCAACGATATTCGGATTTTCCGCAGCGGCTTTTTCGATGGCGGCAATATCGTCATGTGGCACGCGCACGAAACCCTGCACCAGCGGGCCGAAGCCGTCCTGTACTTTCTTGTTGCCGGTGGCGGACAGCGTGGCCAGTGTGCGGCCGTGGAAGGAATTCTCCATCACGATGATGGCGGGTTCGGCAATATTCCTGTGCTTGTGCGCAAACATGCGCGCCAGCTTGATGGCCGCTTCATTGGCCTCGGCGCCGGAATTGCCGAAGAAGCAGAGTTCCATGCCGGAGACATCGCGCAGCGCGGTTCCCAGCTCTTCCTGCAGCGGGATTTCGTAGAGATTGGAGGTATGGACCAGCGTGCGTGCCTGCTCGGCAATGGCTTCGGCCACCACGGGATGGGCATGGCCCAGGCCGCAGACGGCAATGCCGGCGGTGGTGTCGAGATAGCGGCGGCCTTGCGTGTCGTAAAGCCAGACTCCTTCACCACGGGAAAAGCCGACAGGCTGCCGGGCATACGTCGGCATCAGTGCGCTGGTCATAGGTAACTCGCTGATAGGACTGGATATGTCAGAAATAAAAAAGGCAGCCGGGCTGCCGAATTCTGATGTTAACGGGTAATGGGGCAGGGCGGCAATTTAGCGGGCCCGCATCCCTGCCGTAGGAGCGGCTTTAGCCGCGAACGCTCCTGGCCCAGACCGGCGGTTCGCGGCTAAAGCCGCTCCTACGGGGCAAATACGGGGTCAAAAGAGAGGAGCGTTACCCGGCCGTCGCCAATACCCGAGTAAAACGCTAGAATTTGCACCATCCTCAAGCCCGTACACCCAGGTAGAAGTTCCCATGGATATCGAAGCCCTCATCAAGCAGCAGATTGCCGAAAGCCCCATCCTCCTTTACATGAAGGGCACCCCCCAGTTCCCGCAGTGCGGTTTTTCTGCCCGCACGGTTGAGGCGCTGATGCAGGTGGGTGAGCCTTTCGCCTATGTGAACATTCTGGAAAATCCGGAAATCCGCGCCACCCTGCCGCGCATTGCCAACTGGCCGACCTTCCCGCAGCTCTGGGTCAAGGGCGAGCTCATCGGTGGCTGCGACATCGTCATGGACATGGTGCAGAAGGGCGAGCTGGCTCCCCTCATCAAGGAAGCTGCACCCAAGTCCTGAGCCTGTTGGCTGCTTCGTGAAAAGGCCCGGCATCGCCCGGGCCTTTTTCATTTCTGCTCGCTGCCTGCTTTTGAGGCGGGCTGTGTGCAGCGTGCACGAGTTGCACCACAAACGTGCTTTCCTCATGTTTCTGTAGCCGCAAACCCTGAGTCGGCAGCCTGTCCTGCTGCTGGCATGGAGCCTGCATTTGCACATGCAGGGCACAAGAAAGGCCAGTCAGAGGCCTTGGGTTACAGAGCGCGACTTTATGAGTGCCAAAGCACGTTTCTACGACGAGATGTTTGCGGCGCCCGGGCAGATCCGGCCGGGGTATAAAAGTTTTGCGGACTGGTTGCACGCCAGACCGGAAGACGAGCTGGGGCAAAAGCGCGCCGAAGCCGACTGGCTGTTTCGCCGCGTCGGCATCACCTTCGCGGTTTATGGCGACAAGGAAGGGGCCGAGCGTCTCATTCCTTTCGATACCATCCCGCGCATCATTCCTACCTCTGAATGGGAAATGGTGTCGCGCGGTCTCAGGCAGCGCGTCCTGGCACTGAATCTTTTCCTGCATGATATCTATCACGAGCAGAATATTCTCAATGCCGGCGTGATTTCGCCCGAGCAGGTACTGACCAATCAGGATTACCAGCTTGCAATGCAGGGGCTGACCCTGCCCAACAAGGTGTATTCGCATATTGCCGGCATAGACCTCGTGCGTGACGGACGTGGCGATTACTACGTGCTGGAAGACAATCTGCGCACGCCCAGCGGTGTCTCCTATATGCTGGAAAACCGCAAGATGATGATGCGGCTTTTCCCCGAGCTGTTTGCCCTGCATGCCGTGGCACCGGTTGAGCATTATCCGGCGCTCTTGCTGGAAACCCTGCGTGAAGCGGCGCCTGCCGGCGTGACTGACCCCACCGTAGTAGTGCTTACGCCCGGTCGCTACAACTCTGCCTATTTCGAGCATGCCTTCCTGGCCCAGCAAATGGGCGTGGAACTGGTGGAGGGCCCTGATCTTTTCGTCAAGGATGGGCATGTGCACCTGCGCACCACATCCGGCCCGCGCCGGGTGGATGTGATTTACCGCCGCATTGATGATGCCTTTCTGGACCCGCTGGCCTTTCGCGCCGATTCCGTGCTGGGCGTGCCGGGCCTGCTGTCGGTGTATCGCGAAGGGCGGGTGGCCATCAGCAATGCCGTGGGGGCCGGCGTGGCCGACGACAAGTCAATTTATCCCTATGTACCGGACATGATCCGTTTTTATCTGTCGGAAGAACCTGTCCTCAACAATGTTCCGACCTGGCAGTTGCGCAAGCCGGACGAGTGCGCGCATGTACTGGCCCATCTTGGTGAACTGGTAGTGAAGGAGGTACACGGTTCCGGCGGTTACGGCATGCTGGTGGGGCCGGCGGCATCACAGGCGGAAATTGCTGCCTATCGCGAACGCATCATGGCCAATCCGGCAGAATTCATTGCCCAGCCCACGCTGGCGCTGTCCACCTGCCCGACGTTTGTCGAGGCCGGGATTGCGCCACGCCATATCGATTTGCGTCCTTTCGTGCTTTCCGGACGTGAGGTGCGCATGGTGCCGGGCGGCCTGACCCGCGTTGCGTTGAAAGAAGGTTCACTGGTGGTGAATTCCTCGCAGGGTGGTGGCACCAAAGATACCTGGGTTCTAGAAGCGGGAATACCGGAACGTGGAGGGCGCTCCTGATGCTGAGTCGTACCGCAGGATGCATTTACTGGATGTCGCGCCAGATGGAGCGTGCGGAAAATATTGCCCGTGTACTGGATGTAAGCTCGCAGATGGCGCTGATGCCGGGCGGACTTGCGCGCGGGCAGGAGCTGGCACCGCTTGAAATCACCGGTATGCGGGAACAGTTTGCCACCTCTGGTGTCAGGGCCAGTCCGGACGAGATCGCGCTTTTCTTCGCGCTCAATCCCAATAATGGCTCCAGCATCTACACCTGCCTGCGCGAAGCGCGTGAAAACGGCCATGTGGTGCGCGGCAAGATCACGGCGGAAATGTGGGAAACCCTGAATGCCACCTGGCTGGAAATGCAGGGCATGTCGCGCGACAAGCTCAAACGCATGGGACTGTCGCATTTTCTGGACTGGGTGAAGGAACGCTCGCATCTTTTCCGCGGTGCTACCTTCGGCACCATGCGTCGTAACGAGGCTTTCCATTTCGCGCGTCTTGGCACCTTTCTCGAGCGCTCCGACAATACGGCGCGCATCCTGCAGGTGAAGGCGTCAGCCTTCATGCTGGAGAAGGACCATAATGCCGCCAGCGATTATTACCAGTGGGCATCGCTTTTGCGTTCGCTGTCGGCCTTCGAGGCTTACCGCGACATTTATCGAGACAGCATCGAGCCGGCCAAGGTGGCCGAGATGCTGCTCCTGCGCGATGACCTGCCACGCTCGCTCCATGCCTGCTTCAACGAAATCACGCCCACGCTGGACAGTATCCAGGGGGACAGTGGCAAGGATGCGCGCCGCCTTGCCGCAGAATTGCATGCACGCCTGCGCCATACCCGCATCGAGGATGTATTGAAGGAAGGACTCCAACCCTGGCTGCAGCGTTTTCTGGCCGATACCTGGGAGCTGGGCGCACGCATCCAGTACGCCTATCTGGAAAGTGTCTGAGGAGTCCGCATGATACTCACCATCAACCATGAAACCGTGTACCGCTACGACGCCGCGGTGAAACACAGTACGCAATACCTGCGCCTCACGCCGCCCGATGGCGAGGGCCAGCATGTGCTGGAGTGGAAACTGGACCTGCCGACGCCGGCCACCATGGCAGCCGATGCTTTCGGCAACATCCTTCATGTACTCACGCTGGACATGCCGCATTCGGAAATCCGCATACGTGCCACCGGCATCGTGGAGACTGATGAAGGTGAGCGCATGAGTTTCGGTGGCGACCCCACGCCTTGCCTGCGCAGCACACCGCTCACATGCATGAGCGCGGCCATGATGCAATTTGCCGAGCCCTTCCGGCCGGGCATGGCGACGGAGGAGGGCGTCGAGGCGCTGGCGCATGCCGTGCATGCCTGGATGCTGTTTGAAGAGGGCACCACCCATGTCGGCAGCACAGCCGCCGATGCTTTTGCCTTGGCGCGAGGGGTTTGCCAGGACTATGCCCATGTCTTTGTGGCCTGCTGCCGCCATCTTGGAGTGCCGGCACGCTATGTCAGTGGCTATGTGCATGTGCCCGGTGTGCGGAACAGCCATGTTGCCACCCACGCCTGGGCCGAGGTCTGGTTGCAGGATTGCTGGCGCAGTTTTGATGTGGCCAATCGCTGCCGGGCAGGTGCCGGGCATCTCAAGCTTGCCGTGGGCATGGACTATATGGATGCCTGCCCCGTGCGTGGCGTGCGGCACGGTGGCGGTGGCGAGGTCATGCGGGCGGAAGTGCGTGTCATGCCGTCGCCTCCGGGCCTGTCGGTGCAGCAGGCCGCCAGGCTGCATGAGCAACAGCAACAGCAACAGCAACAGCAACAACAGCAGTAATTAAGGAATGCAGCCATGACCTATTGTGTGGCGATGAAGCTGGCGGATGGCCTGGTGATGGCCTCTGATTCCCGCACGCATGCGGGCGTGGACCATATCGCCACCTTCTGCAAGATGACGGTGTTCGAGCAGACCGGTCAGGCCGTGATCGTGCTGCTGTCCGCCGGCAACCTGGCCACCACGCAAAGCACCATCAGCTTGTTGCGGCAGCGTCTGCGGGGCGAGGGTGAACATCTTTTCAACCAGACATCCCTCTACGATGTGGCCTGCCTCGTCGGTGCCACGCTGCGCGAAATCATCGAGAGGGATTCGCCACGGGTACCGCGCCAGGACGGCATAGATTTCGGCTGTTCCTTCCTGCTCGGTGGCCAGATCCGTGGTGAGGAGGCACGCCTTTTCAATATCTATCCGCAGGGGAATTTCATCGAGTCTTCCAGCGAGACGCCGTATTTCCAGATAGGGGAAAGCAAATACGGGAAGCCCATTCTGGATCGCGTCATACACTATGAGACTCCACTCAGCGAAGCCTCGAAATGCGTCCTGATTTCCTTTGACTCCACCATCAAGAGCAATGTCTCGGTGGGTCTGCCCATAGACATCATGCGTTACCGCAAGGACAGCCTGCTGCTGCGCGAGAAATACCGTGTGGAAGAAAGCGACCCCTATTTCAGGGAAATCCGCCAGGCTTGGTCGGCCGGTTTGCGCCGCACTTTTGAAAGCATTCCTGATCCGGACTGGGACGGGGAGAAGGACTAGGTTTTTCTGTTTCCGTAGGAGCGGCTTCAGCCGCGAACCATT
>JASLCO010000404.1 GCA_030146505.1 Moraxellaceae bacterium | reverse complement strand
TCAGGGAGGTCTCTGGGAGTTTCCCGGTGGCAAGGTGGATGCGGGCGAGTCCGTGGAGCAGGCGCTGGCGCGTGAACTGGAGGAAGAACTTGGTATCTCGGTGACTTCGTCCCGCCCTCTCATACGGATTACCCACGATTATCCTGACAAGTCCGTCTGCCTCGATGTGCATGAGGTTTCAGCATTCAGCGGCGAAGCACATGGCCGTGAAGGGCAACCGGTGCGCTGGGTGAAGCCGGAGGAAATGACGGCCTACCCGTTTCCTGCCGCCAATCTGCCGATTCTGGCGGCGGCACGTTTGCCATCGGCTTATCACATTACCCCTGAAGACCGTGACGAAGCTGCTCTGATGGCCTGGCTGGAGCAGAAAAAAGACAGGGGCGCGCAACTCGTGCTCTTGCGTTTGCCGGCATGGTCACGCACACGTTATCTGTCTCTCGCTGCCGAGTTCCTTTCCCGTTGCCTCGAAAACGGCCTGGTCCTGATGCTGCACGGTAGTGATGTCTCTCTGCTGGATGAGGTGCCGGCGCATGGCCTGCATTTGCCTGCCCGTGCGCTGGCTGGTTTTTCCTCTCGGTCCTCCCTGCCGGCGGGGGTGTGGCTGGCGGCCTCCGTGCACAATGCGCAGGAGCTGGAAAAGGCAGAGCGCGCCGGTGTTGATTTCGCGACGGTCTCACCGGTACAGCCAACCCGGTCTCATCCCGAGGTACGGCCGCTGGCCTGGAATGGATTTGCGCAATTGGCGGCTCTGGCAAAAATGCCGGTTTATGCCCTGGGTGGAATGAGGGCAGAAGACACCATTACGGCATGGCGCCATGGTGGTCAGGGGATTGCAGGGATTCGCGGGCTGGATTGAGAGGGATTCAGTCTTCGCTGTCTTCCGGCAGCGTTTGCGTGTCACCGGGAATGCGGTGGGATTCATCAGCCCAGGCGCCCAGATCAATCAGCTTGCAGCGCTCACTGCAGAAGGGCCGGAATTTTTCGCTGGCCTGCCATTTCACCGGCTTGCCGCAATGAGGGCAGTTCACCACCGGCAGACTGGCTTTTTCCGTGCTCATGTCCGGGCCAGCCTGAGGTAGTCCTGATGCAGTGGCTCCAGTGCGGCATGCAGGTGGGCCAGTTCACCATCGTTCATCACAATGTCGTCAGCTCGCTTGCGGCGCTCTTCACGGCTCATCTGTACGGCCATGATGGCGATAATCTGCTCCTCGCTGACCTTGTCGCGTGCGGCGGCACGCTGGCGCTGCGCCGCTTCCGGCGCATCAATGAGCAGGGTGCGCTGTGCAAAGCGATGCTGGCCGCTTTCAAACAGCAAGGGAGAGACCAGCACGGCGTAGGGCGAGAGGCTGACAGAAAGCTGGCGCAGGATTTCCTGGGCAATGCGCGGATGGGTGATGGTCTCCAGGCGCTTGCGCTGCATGGGGTCGGCAAAGACGATGCCACGCAGGGCTGCGCGGTTCAGGGTGCCATCCGCCTGCAGGATGGCTTCGCCAAAGGCGCTGACAATGTCTTCAAGCGCCGGCTCGCCGGGCTCGACGATGACGCGCGCGGCAAGGTCGGCGTCGACAATGGTGATGCCTCGCGTTTGCAGATAGTCCGTGGCCATGGACTTGCCGCTGCCTATGCCTCCGGTGAGGCCGATGACAAGGCGGCTCATTGGCCGAGATACCACTTCATCAGCGGCGCCCCCCAGAGCAGAGCAATAAAGCCTGCAATGGCGATATAGGGACCAAAGGCAAAGGGTGCGCTTTTCCGGCGTACCGCCAGATAGCCCAGGCCGATGACGGCTCCCACCACCGATGACAACAGGATGATGACGGGCAGTGCCAGCACGCCCAGCCAGGCACCCAGCGCGGCCAGCAGCTTGAAGTCGCCATAGCCCATGCCTTCCTTGCCGGTGGTGAGCTTGAAGAGCCAGTACACCAACCACAAGGAGAGATAGCCGAAGGCGGCGCCCAGCACGGCAGAAGGTAGCGAGACGAACAGTCCCTGCATATTGAGCAAGAGGCCAGCCCAGAGCAGGGGCAAGGTGATGCTGTCGGGCAGGAGTTGGGTGTCAAAATCAATCAGGGTAAGGCTCACAAGCGCCCAAGTCAGAGGCAGGGCCGCCATGGCTTTTGCCGTGGGGCCAAGTACCAGAAAAACCAGCAGCGAGAGCAGTGCCGTTGCCAGTTCCACCATAGGGTAGCGTGGGCTGATAGGGGTCTTGCAGGCGCTGCAACGTCCCTTGAGCGCCAGCCAACTAAGTACGGGTATGTTTTCAATAGCCTTGATCTGATGTCCGCAATGCGGGCAACGTGAACGTGGCAGCATCAGGTTGAAGCGCGGCGATTCCGCAAGCGGCTCATTACGGAGTTCAGCGATTTCGGCCTGCCATTGCCGTTCCATCATGAGGGGGAGGCGATAGGCCACCACATTGAGAAAGCTGCCGACAAACAGTCCCAGCAGAAAAACGCAGCCCCCTGCGAAGAGGGGGCTTGTTATCAAAAGTTCAGCCATCATCATCCGACAATATTGCCCATCGCGAATATTGGAAGGTACATGGCAACCACGAGGCCGCCTACCACCACACCCAGGAAAGCCATGATCAGGGGTTCCATCATGGCCGTGAGTCCATCCACGGCATTGTCCACTTCTTGCTCGAAGTAGGTGGCGACTTTGTCCAGCATGGCATCCAGTGCACCTGACTCTTCACCGATGGCCACCATCTGCAGTGCCATGGAGGGAAAAATACCGGTCTGGCGCATGGAAAAGCCCAGTTGCTGGCCGGTGGCTACGTCATCACGGATTTTCAGGATGGCATCGCGATAAACCACATTGCCGGCAGCGCCAGCACAGGACACCAGTGCGTCAATCAGGGGAACGCCGGCGGCAAAGGTGGTTGATAGCGTGCGGCAAAAGCGGGCAACCGTGGCCTTGTAGGCCAGGTCTCCAACAACAGGCAGCTTCAATGTCAGTCGATCCAGATAATTGGCAAATGCTTCGCTGCGTTTCTTGCCTTCAACAAAGCCAACGGATATGCCCATGATGCCGCCAAGGGCAATGAACCAGTATTGCTGTACCCATTCAGATAGGTTGACCACCATTTGGGTGAAGGCCGGGAGTTCGGCACCAAAGCCGGCAAAGAGCTCCTTGAAAACCGGTACGACCTTGAGCAGCAGGATCACGGTCACGATCAGGGCCACGCAGATCACGGTGATCGGGTATTTCATGGCCTTCTTGATCTTCATCTTGAGCAATTCGCTCTTTTCCTTGTAGATGGCCACACGGTCCAGCATGGTTTCCAGTGCACCGGCCTGCTCACCTGAGCTCACCAGGCTGCAATAAAGATCGTCAAACTGGTCCGGATATTTGTGCAGTGCACTGGCCAGGCTGTTGCCTCCTTCAACGTCAGCCTTGAGGCCCAGTACGACCTCTTTCATGGAAGGGTTTTCCAGACCGTCCGCCACGATCTCGAAGGACTGCACCATGGGCACGCCGGCGCGCATCATGGTGGCGAGCTGGCGGGTAAAGATGGCGATGTCTGTCGTGGTGATCTTTTTCTTGCCCATGCCTCCCAGAAGGGCGCCGCGCTTCTTGTAGACCTTTTGCGCATTGATGCCCTGTTTGCGCAACTGTGCCTTGGCCAGGGCCATGTTCTTGCTGTTGACTTCGCCCTTGACCTTCTGGCCGCGGCGGTCGGTGCCTTCATAGGAAAAGGTCAGTATCTGTTCCGTTTTGGTCGCCATGATTCTTCTTCTTGAGCCCGGGATTATTCGCTGGTGACGCGGTTGATTTCCTGCAAGCTGGTCAACCCGCTCATGACCTTGATGAGGCCGGAGCGGCGAAGGTCAGGAAAGCCTTCCTTTTTGGCCTGGTCGGCAATCACAATGGAGTTGCCGTCTTCCATGATGATGCGGGCAATGGTCGGGGTGACTTTCATGACTTCATAGACCCCCAAGCGCCCTTTGTAACCATCACGGCACTGGTCGCAGCCGACCGGCTCGTAGATGGCAAAGCCCGTGGCCAGATCAGCCTCGGTAAAACCCATTTCTAGCAAACTCTGTTTCGGAATGTCCACCGGGCGCTTGCAGTTGGCACACAGCCTGCGCGCGAGACGTTGGGCAATTACCAGGTTCACCGATGTGGCGATATTGAAGGAAGGCACGCCCATATTCCGCAAACGGGTTAGCGTTTCCGGTGCCGAGTTGGTATGCAGGGTGGACAGCACCATATGGCCGGTCTGTGCTGCCTTGACCGCGATTTCGGCGGTTTCCAGGTCACGGATTTCCCCCAGCATGATCACGTCGGGGTCCTGGCGCAGGAAGGCCTTGAGTGCCGAGGCGAAGGTCAGTCCGACCTTCACGTTCACATTGACCTGATTGATGCCTTCCAGATTGATTTCCACCGGGTCTTCCGCCGTGGAAATATTGGTTTCCTCGGTGTTGAGGATGTTGAGGCCGGTATAAAGGGATACGGTTTTGCCTGAGCCCGTAGGGCCGGTAATGAGCAGCATGCCCTGCGGTTTTTCCAGTGCCTCCATGAAAAGGCGCTTCTGCTCAGGCTCATAGCCCAGTGCGTCAATGCCCAGCATGGCGCTGGACGGGTCCAGGATACGCAAGCAAAGCTTTTCGCCAAACAGGGTGGGCAGGGAATTGACACGGAAGTCGATGGCGCGGGTCTTGGAGAGCTTGAGCTTGATGCGGCCGTCCTGCGGGATGCGGCGTTCGGATATGTCCATCTGCGACATCACCTTGAGGCGGGCGGCCATCTTGCCGGCCATGTTCACGGGTGGCTTGGCCACTTCGCGCAAGACGCCATCTACACGGAAACGTATACGGTAGGCCTTTTCATAAGGCTCGAAGTGCAGGTCGGAAGCACCGCCCTTGATGGCGTCGAGCAGGATCTTGTTGATGTAGCGGACGATGGGGGCATCGTCTTCGGCACTGCTGGTGCCTCCGTCTTCCTTGGCTTCTTCGTCGCCACCGGAAATGTCTACGTCTTCCAGGTCGGCATCCAGGCCGTCCATGGAGCTGTTGCTCTTGCCCTCGAGTATGCGCTCGATGAGCTTGAGCAGCTTGTCCTCTTCCACTACCACGGTGTCGATATTGGAGCCTGTGTTGAAACGGAAGGCATCCACGGCATCCATGCGGGTGGGGTCGCTGATGGCGAGGAAAATGCGGTTGCCACGCTTGTGGATGGGCAGGGCGTTGTATTTGCGGACAATCTTTTCGTCTATGGCCGCTTGTGGAATGGAGTCGGGGTCAAGGCCGTCCAGGTCAAACAAGGGGTCGCCGAACTCGTGGGCCACCACTGCAGCCAATGTGGCTGCCTTGATTACCTTGTTCTGGCTCAGGTAGCTGATGAAGGGGATTTGTTCCTTTTGCGCTGCTTGCCAGGCTTGGGCGGCCGCAGTTTCAGTGAGCACGCCTTGCTGTACAAGTTGGCGGGCGAGTCCGCCCAGGTTGGGGGTGGCTGACATGGTTTCCTGCTGCCCTCCAAGGCATGCTGAATTCAGGTGGTTTGAAACCGGCCATGCCATTGAACAACAGCATGCCATTCCCTCACAAGCGTAATGGCTTTGGATTCTGGTTCGGGATTACGGCATTTATCTTGAGCTGTGCTTGTCGACGATCCTTGGAGATATATTTGCCAAAGGCGCAGGCTGGACTACCTGAAAAAAGGGTTCTTGCTTGCAATAACAAAAAGGGCGGATGCCAAGCATCCGCCCTTTTTGAAGAGTGCAGCAAAATATTGTTATGCGCTGCACTTGCCCGGACGGTACTTGGCATCCAGGTCGGTCTTGCATTCCCAGAGGCCATCGCTGCTGCGGTTGAGGTGGATGGCCTTGCCGTTGAACTTGGTTGCGTTGCCGCCCTTGGTCGTGCAATCGATACCGGCATTAGAGGCCTGCAGGCTTACGGTGCAGTAGCTGCCACCACTGGAGGTAATACCGATGAAGCCTTCGGAGGCGGCAGCCAAGGACGGGGTCTTACCCTGGTTCAGGGCAGCCTCGAACTGGGTCTTGCCCGGGGTGATTTCGGCCAGCGCGCCGGCAGCCTGGGACTTCACAACGTAGTCCTGATAAGCGGGCAGGGCAATGGCTGCCAAGATGCCGATGATCGCAACCACGATCATCAGTTCGATAAGGGTGAAACCCTTTTGCATTTTCATGGTGTATCTCCTCAAGGGAATTGTTTTGTTGTCACGCTCGAGCATGCTTTTGCGGATGGCAAAAAGCGCTGGAAAGGCTAATGCAGCTTTGGTGCCAAGACAAGCCATGTGCCTGTTTGCAGGGGGGGGAGACTGAAAGGAGGCGATCCATATTGCTTTTGGGGCTGACAAAAAGCGTCACTTTATGACGCTGGGTGGAAAATAAAAAGGCGGGCTATATTGCCGGCCTTTTTATTTTCCACCCAGCGTCATAAAGTGACG
>JASLCO010000272.1 GCA_030146505.1 Moraxellaceae bacterium | reverse complement strand
TGTCCTCCATAAAAAAGCCCGCCATCACGGCGGGCTTTTTGTTTTCAGCAGGAATCAGAAAGCAGCTTTATTGCGTTTTTCCCACCATGAGCGTGCCAGAGCCATGGCTTCATCCTGAGTGGTGGCTTTCTGCAGGGTGCGCAGCGCCAGTGCCAGCGTGCCGATGACTGCCATCTCGCCATATTCATGATTTTTCCCGCCACGCCAGACGGCCAGGAAATCTTCCAGTACGAATTCTTCTTCCGGCGTATGACGGGCCGGAAAAATCATGGGCCATTCTTCGTCCTGCAGCTCGCCATTCACGATGCGTTTGGCCAGGCAGCTGCCATCCGGATTGCGTTCGATTTCTCCGCCTTCGCCCTTGATCACGCAGCTATTACGATAACCGAGAATTTCCGCCGCCTTTTGATGTGATTCGCGATAGGCCGGATGAAAGATGGCCTGCATGACGGCTGGTGCGTCCAGCGGATTAAGCAGACGGGCCAAAGTATGTACGGGCGAGCGCAGGCCCATGACATTGCGCAGTCCTATCATCTCGCCCAAAGGCGGCGAGAATTCTTCCAGGGCGATATAGGCAAAGTTGTCGGCCTGCAGCGCGGCTTTTACTTCTGTCCAGTCCTTGCAGACTTTCATGCCCAGCAGAGGCAACACGTTTTCCGTATACAGGCGATTGATGGTATGGCCGCTGGCGCCGTGCATGAAAACCCGCACACCATTGGCCGCCAGCAATTTCACGGCAAACAGGAACCAGGGATAGTGCTTGCGCTTGCCGGCATAGGAAGACCAGTCGAGATCAACGCCGCTATCCCGTGGTGCGGCCATATGTTCACGCGCTGCCGCCACGAAACCGGCCAGCTCTTCCGGAGATTCTTCTTTTACCCGTAGCAGCATGAGGAAGGCGCCTATCTGCACATCCAGCACCTCACCACGCAGGATCATGCCCATGGCGGTGCGAGCTTCCTCGAAAGTGAGCGAGCGCGAGCCGGTTTTGCCCTTACCCAGTATGCGCACGTACTGCGCAAAGGGATGTTCGCTGTCGCGGTAGATATTCTTCATCACCATGATGAGTTCCGATTCCGGGTCAGATGCAGTTGGCCGGCTTGGGCAGGCCTGCAATGCGGGCAATGGTTTTGGCAGGCGTGCCGGGGAAAAGCTGCATGACATAAATACTGCCGGCCTTATCCGCACCCAGTTCCTGGCCGAGATATTTCAGCAAGGGGCGGGTGGCCGGTGACATTTCATACTGTGTGTAAAAGCGGCGTATGGCCTGCAGGATTTCCCAGTGTGCCGGTGACAGCAGGATATTGTCGCGAGCAGCGATATCGACGGCCAGGGCCTCGGTCCACGCTCTGTGATCGCGCAGATAACCTTCAGCATCAAAGCGATCGTCTGCGCTCATATCGGCTCTCACTCAAGCCCAGGAGAGCGAGCGCGCATGGTGCACGCAAAGAGCTACAAAACCGGAATGATCAGTAAGCGCAATCGATGCGGGCCAGTTCGGCAGCAGGCCGCGGGCCTCCACATCGGCACGCAGGGCCTGGGTGCCGGCAGGCAGCGTGATACCGCTGGCAAAGGCAGCATACACGGCATCACCGGTGAGCAGCAGGCCGTCATTGGCAGCAAAGCTGCGCAGCAGAGTGGCTGTCAGTGCATCCGTGTTTTTGGAAAGTATGTGCAGGGTGCTGTCGCTCATAAAACCCTCTAGAAACGCAGCAGGAAATCTTGGCGGGCGAGCAGGGCTTGTACACCTTCTGCATCCAGCACGGTGACCGGCAGGGCGAGGTCTTCCGGTGCCAGGCCGCGAGCCCGCAGCGCTTCGGCATCGGCAAACAGCGCTTTTACTTCATACAGCTCCAGAGCCTGCAGCTGTGCAGCCAGCGTGCGCTTTTGCAGGGTACGGCCGCTTTGCGCCGGCAGCAACTGCCATACGCCCTCGTCCTGAAACAGTACGCTGACTTCCTGGCCGAACGCTGCACAAACCAGCAGTGCATCCAGCTGCTCCTGTGGGGATTCGCTGCCGAAGGGGGAGCGCTGCTGGATAAAGAGAGTTTTTTTCATTCGAGGCAACTCACAAGGCTCATGAAGGAAAACTCACCATGCGATCAGCATCCAGCATGATTTCCGCCAGCTGGCCGAGTCCGGAAATCACAAAGCCCGGCGCCAGATTGCTGCCGGTTTTTTCTTCGCGCTCGGCGGTATCGGCATCCATCACGCCACGCTTGATGGCGGCAGCTATACAGACCACGAGCTCGATGCCATGGGCGGATGCGAGCTCCTGCCAGCCCTTTTGCACATCCGGTTCGTCTTGCGGTGGTAACAGGAGTGAATTGCCATGTAGTGCGCCATCGCCATAGAAAAACACGCGTGGCAGGGCATGGCCGGCCGCCAGCGCGGCGCGGCCGAATTCCAGGGCCTGCCAGGCCTGTTCCTGATGCGGGGCAGCAGTGACGAGAAGGGCGAATTTCATGGAGGAGCGGGCGGCAATAATGTGCCGCCATTCTACCGTGCTTTCATTCCGCTGTACCGGGCGCGGCTTCAGCCCAGCTGGGCGCGTATGTCCGCGAGGATTTCATAGGAGCGCAGGCGGGCAGCGTGGTCGAAGATCTGCGCCGTCACCATGAGCTCGTCAGCACCGGTCGCGGCGATAAAGCGCTCAATGCCTGCGCGCACGGTGGCGGGTGAGCCTACCACCGCCAGCGACAGGGCATGGTTGACGCCGGCAATCTCGGCCTCGCTCCAGAGGGCAAGACCGTCATCCAGCGGCGGCTGCAGTTTGCCGGGACGGCCGCGGCGCAGATTCACGAACTGCTGTTTGAGCGAGCTGAATAGCCGTTCGGCTTCAGCATCGGTCTCCGCGGCAAACACGCTGATGCAGGGCATGGCGTAGGGCCGCTCCAGCTGTGCCGAGGGTTTGAAATTCTGGCGATAGGCCGCCAGCGCTGCCTGCAGATAATCCGGTGCGAAATGCGAGGCAAAGGCGAAGGGCAGGCCGAGCTCGGCAGCAAGATGGGCGCTGAACATGCTGGAGCCCAGCAACCAGAGCGGCACCTTGAGGCCACTGCCCGGCCAGGCATTCACACTTTGTCCTTCTTGCTGCTCACCCAGATAGCGCTGCAGCTCCACCACATCCTGCGGAAAGGAATCACCGCTGTCGCGGCCATGATGCCGGCGCAGGGCGCGCATGGTGGCGGGATCGGTGCCGGGCGCGCGTCCAAGGCCGAGATCAATACGTCCCGGATACAGCGATTCCAGCGTGCCGAACTGCTCGGCGATGACGAGCGGCGCATGGTTGGGCAGCATCACGCCGCCGGAGCCCACCCGTATGGTGGAAGTGGCACCGGCCACATGGCCTATCAGCACCGCCGTGGCAGCGCTGGCGATGCCCGGCATATTGTGATGCTCGGCCAGCCAGTAACGCTGATAGCCCCAACGCTCGGCATGCTGCGCCAGGTCCACGGTATTGCGGAAGGATTGCGTGGCATCGCTGTCAGCCAGCACGGGGGCGAGATCGAGTACGGAAAAGGGAATCATGCCTGAGGCTCCGGAAACTGCCGGGAGAGCAAAGCTGGCCAGAAAGCTGTTTCAAGGCAAGTGCGCTTTTGCAGCGCTGCGCTTCAGGACGGGGCTATATCCGCACCATGTCCCGAATCATGTCTATGGCATCAAAGGGACAGACCAGCACGCATTTCGCGCAAGCAGTACAGCTCGGCTCGTCATGCAGCACGGCATGCTTGTCCCCCATGCCATTGGGCTTTTCCGCCTGCAGCCACAGCACATGCTCCGGACAGGCCGCCACGCAACGGCCGCAGCCGGTGCAGCGATCGGTGTTGACGACGGGCAGGGCAAGACGGGCCATGGCATTGATAACCGGAAGGGGACGGACATTAAAGCGCTGTCACAAAGCGAAAACAAACCCGACAAGCCCTGCCAGATTAAACACACTGCCTGCCACGCCGTCAGTATCTAATGGGAAGGTCTGCTGCGCGCAGGATTCTTGCGGCAGGATGCGCAGCCATTTCGGCTTTTTTCAGGAGAAAGAATCAAGGAGGACGATATGCATGCACTCATGTATCTGGCGGATGATCTGGGCACGGTTGAGGCCATGGTTACACAACTCCATGAGCAGCAGATCAGCACTCGCCGCTGTCATATCCTGAGCAAGGACCAGGACGGTGTTGCCCGCCACCATCTGCAGAACATGCCCTTCCTGACCCAGACTGATCTGCTGCACACCGGTTTGCGCGGTGCGCTCGTTGGTGCGTTTGCCGGGCTCGTTTTCATCGGTGTGCTGGCCTATGCCCGGCCCTTCGGCATTGATCCTGCGTGGTGGGCACTGGGGCTGGCGGGTGTGCTGGTGGCCTGCTTCCTGGCCTGGGTGGGTGGCATGGTGGGGCTGGCGCATGAAAGCTACAAATTGCAGCCTTTTCACGGCGCGATTGAAGACGGGAAATATCTTGTCGTCCTGAAAGTGGATTCAGAAGGCAAAGCGGGCCGCATCAAGAATGTGTTGTCTGCATTCCATCCGCGTGCGCGCTTTGCCGCTGATGATGTTGCCGGCATCAACCCCCTGCATGGAAAGCCGGATTTCACGGTCAGGAACAAACGCTGAGTTTGTCGCGAAATACCCTTTTCCCCTGCCGTGAAACCCTCCGCAGAAATTCCAGACGGTTTTGCCGGGAGAAAAAAATAGGAGGGTAAGAAGTTTTGTAGATCCGGAACCGAATGAACAGGAAAATCAGGCAGGAGGAAAAAGCAAATGAGTATCAAGCAGAATGTGGCCGCCCTGATGAAGGAGATGACCCGCTGGGTGCTCGCGCCCTATTTTGTCGCCAGCAGGGTCGTTCGCCCCGAACCGCATGACCCGCCGGCGGCTGACAATTCGCGGTATCAGCAAGTGTCCACCCTGGTGAGCGATGCCCTTTCCAGAGAAAAACATGAAGTGGCGGCAGGCCGGATGGCGGGCCTGCACAGCCAGGATGCAGCCGTTGCCGATTTTGGCCGGCGTATGGCGGCCTAT
>JASLCO010000266.1 GCA_030146505.1 Moraxellaceae bacterium | reverse complement strand
GCAGGGCCACATCGACTTCGCCAGTCACGGCATCCATTTGCACGGCGGCGACCACGCCCAGCCCGCCGGCGGCTTCATCACGTGCAAGGTTCTGGATGATGGCACGGCCTACGGCATACCAGTAGTCGCGCACCAGGCTGTCCTGGTTTTTCACGGCGACGATGACCAGCCCGAGGCCGGCCACCACGGAGGCGGCCGGCAGCGCCATGATGAACCAAGGCCAGAATTGCCGGTACCAGGGTTTTTCCGTTGTCAGGTCTTTTTCGTGAGGCATGGCGGCTCAGCGTGTGGCGGGAGCAAGGAAGCGGGTTTCGCTGTCTTTGTGCAGGCGCTTGTCGGCCAGGGCCTGCACCGTGAACGTGACATCGTATTTGCTCTGTTTCAGGTAGCCGGGATCAGCCGACAGCGTGACCGGTACCGAAACCATTTCGCCGGCGGCAATCTCCAGCGAGGCCGGCGCACGCATGCGGATTTCCGGTGGCGCGGCCAGCGTGATGGAGAAGCTGCCGGCCTGCTGGGTCTTGTTCATGATCTTGAGCAGGTAGGAATTTTCCACCATGCCGCTGCTGGTTTGGCGGTACAGCTGGTTGCGGTCGCGTATGGTTTCCACTTCCAGCGGCACGCGCAGGGCGAGGGCGCCCAGGAATACCGCCGCCATGATGCCGATGACGGTGGCATAGCCGATGAGACGCAGGCGCAGCAGCCGGTATTTGCCGCCGTGTTCCAGAATGTTTTCCGTGGTGTAGCGCACGAGGCCGCGCGCATAGCCCATCTGGTCCATGACGGAATCGCAGGCGTCTATGCAGGCGGCGCACTGTATGCACTCGTATTGCAGGCCGTTGCGTATGTCGATGCCGGTGGGGCAGACCTGCACGCAGAGCGTGCAGTCTATGCAGTCGCCCAGGCCCTGTTCTTTGTAGTCCGTTTCCTTGCGGCGGCTGCCGCGGGGCTCGCCGCGTGCCGTGTCGTAGGAAATGATGAGGGAGTCGCGATCTATCATCACGCTCTGGAAGCGGCCATAGGGGCACATGTAAAGGCAGACCTGCTCGCGCATCCAGCCGGCATTCATGTAGGTGGCCAGCGTGAAGAAGCCTATCCAGAACAATTCCCAGAAGCCTGGGCTGAAATGCAGCAGTTCCTGCGTGAGGGCGCGTGCCGGTGTGAAATAGCCCACGAAGGTGATGGCGGTGGCAAAGGCCACGGCCAGCCAGAGCGCGTGCTTGAGCCCGCGCCGCAGCAGTTTTTCCGGGCTGAGGCCGGCCTTGTCCATGCGCAGGCGCGCATTGCGCTCGCCCTCGGTGAAGTGCTCGATGATCATGAAAATCTTGGTCCACACAGTCTGCGGGCACATATAGCCGCAGTAGACGCGGCCGGCGAACACCGTGAGCGCGAACAGCGAAAAGGCGGCGAGGATCAGCAGCCAGGACAGGAAAAAGAAATCCTGCGGCAGGAAGGTCCACCAGAAGATGTAGAACTTGCGGTCGGGCAGGTCGAAGAGCAGGGCCTGGCGGCCATCCCAGGTGACCCAGGGCAGCAGGAAATAAAGGCCCAGCGTGGCCCAGATGGTGACAATGCGGATGTTCTGGAAAAAACCGCTGATGCTGCGTGCCTGGATTTTTTCACGCTTGGCATAAAGATCCAGCAGGGCGGGCTGTGGGGACTGGTCCCGGGTCGGAATCTGGCGTGAGGATTTTTCGCTCATGATGGTCGTGCATGCCGTTGCCGGCATTCCCCAAAGTGGATTGAAAAGCCGGGCAGCGGGCGTGGCTTTGCAATGCACTCTGTTTTTTCTGGTGAACAAGCGAGGAAGCAGGAAGTGAGAAAGAAACTTTACACCTGAGTCATTTTCCGGGTGGTTTTCTTTCTCACTTTCTCACTTTCTCACTTTCTCACTTTCTCATTGCTCCCGGTGCGACAGCGACCATACATAAGCCGCCAGCATGTGCACGCGCTCCGGCCCGAGCAGCTCCTGCTGTGCCGGCATGTGGCCCATGCGCCCTTCGCCTATGGTCTTGATGAGCGTGCCTTCGCTGCTGCCGTAGAGCCAGGTGTTGTCGGTGAGGTTGGGAGCGCCCAGCGCCACATTGCCTTTGCCGTCGGGGCCGTGGCAGGCGATGCAGGTGGTGGCGTAGGTTTGCTGGCCGGCCACGGACCAGGCGTTTTCGGACTGCAGATTGGCCATCACGCGGACATAGTGCGCCACGTTGCGCACGCCTTCTTCGCCCAGCACATCTTTCCACGGCGGCATCACGCCATTGCGGCCGTGCAATATCGTTTCTTCGATATTGGCCGGCTCGCCGCCATGCAGCCAGTCGCTGTCGGTGAGGTTGGGGAAACCGGCCGCGCCTTGTGCGTCGGCACCGTGGCAGGTGGCGCAGTTGTTGGCGAAAAGCCGGCCGGCAATTTTCATGGCAGCGCCGTTGCGGGCCAGTTCCTCGATGGGTAGTTTGGCGTAGCCGGCATACATGGCACCGTATTTTTCCTGCCAGGCTTTTTCGTCTGCCGCCACTTCCTGGTGCGAGGTCCAGCCCAGCACGCCCTTGAATTTGCCGAGGCCGGGATAAAGCACGAGATACACCAGGCTGAAAACGATGGTGATCCAGAACAGGCTGAGCCACCAGCGTGGCAGCGGCTTGTTGTATTCGCGGATGCCGTCGTATTCATGGCCGGTGGTGCCGTCGGCGGGCATGTCGCTGACATCCATGCGGCGTGTCCACATCAGCAGCCAGGCACAGCCGCCGATGTTCAGTAGCACGATGGCAATGATGTAGTAACTCCAGAAATCACTCATTCGCCTTTCTCCCCCGGGGCCTGCGTGGAGTGGATGGGATCGGTATCAAGCACCAGACGGCCGTCGGCCTCGAAGCGCTCGCGGTTGCCGGGGCGGTAGGCCCACCAGCAGATACCGATGAAGGCGGTGAAGGCCGCCACGGTGGCGATGCTGTGCATGAGGGAATAATTCATGGCTCACTCCCTCCGGCTCTTGATGGCGGTGCCGAGCTGTTGCAGATAGGCCACCAGAGCTTCCAGCTCGGTCTTGCCCCTGACCTCTTCCGGCCCTTGCTTGATCTGCTCGGCGGTATAGGGCACGCCCATGTCGGCAAAAACCTGCATTTTCCGGCTGGTGTATTCGCCGGAGAGGAGGTTGGTTTCCAGCCAGGGATAGCCCGGCATGTTGGATTCGGGCACCACGTCGCGCGGATTCATGAGGTGCACGCGCTGCCAGTCGTCCGAGTAGCGTCCGCCCACGCGGGCCAGGTCCGGCCCGGTGCGTTTCGAGCCCCAGAGGAAGGGGTGTTCCCACACCGATTCGCCGGCGACCGAGTAGTGGCCGTAGCGTTCGGTTTCGGCGCGCAGCGGGCGGATCATCTGCGTGTGGCAGACGTGGCAGCCTTCGCGGATGTAGATGTCGCGTCCTTCCAGTTGCAGCGCGGTCAGTGGCTGCATGCCGGTGACAGGCTGCGTGGTTTCCTTCTGGAAAAACAGCGGCACGATTTCCACGAGGCCGCCAAAGCTGATGGCGACGAGGATGAGGACGGCCATGAGGCCGATGTTCTTTTCAACGATGTCATGCGAGGAGGCCATGTTTTTTTCTCCTCACTGCTGGGGCAGGTCGCGTGGCTCGGCGCCACGTATCGTCATGACCATGTTGTAGGCCATGAGGATGATGCCGGAAAGGAAGATGACACCGCCGACAAAGCGGACGATGTAATACGGATGCGTGGCGGCAAGGGCTTCCACGAAGGTGTAGGAAAGCGAACCGTCGTCGTTCACGGCGCGCCACATCAGGCCCTGCATCACGCCGGCAATCCACATGGAGGCGATATAGAGCACGGTGCCCACGGTGGAGAGCCAGAAATGGGTGTAGATGAGCTGCGTGGAATACATCTGCCGCCGGCCCCAGAGGCGCGGAATCAGCACATACATGGAGCCCATGGTGATCATGGCGACCCAGCCCAGTGCACCGGCATGGACATGGCCTATGGTCCAGTCGGTGTCGTGCGACAGTGCATTCACGGTCTTGATGGACATCATCGGGCCTTCAAACGTGGCCATGCCGTAGAAGGACAGCGCCACGATGAGGAAGCGGATGATGGGATCGGTGCGCAGTTTGTGCCAGGCGCCCGAGAGCGTGAGCATGCCGTTGATCATGCCGCCCCAGCTTGGCGCGAGCAGGATGAGCGAAAACACCATGCCGAGGGATTGCGTCCAGTCGGGCAACGCCGAGTAGTGCAGGTGATGCGGCCCGGCCCACATGTACACGGCAATCAGTGCCCAGAAATGCACGATGGAAAGACGGTAGGAATACACCGGCGCCCCCACCTGCACGGGCACGAAGTAATACATCATGCCGAGGAAGCCGGCGGTGAGGAAAAAGCCCACGGCATTGTGGCCGTACCACCACTGCACCATGGCATCCCGGGCGCCGGCGTAGGCAGAGTAGGATTTCCACAGTGACACCGGGATTTCCGCGCTGTTCACGATGTGCAGCACGGCGATGGTGAGGATGTAGGCGCCGAAGAACCAGTTCGCCACATAGATGTGCGAGGTCTGGCGTTTGGCGATGGTGCCGAAATAGACAATGGCATAGGCCACCCACACCAGCGTGATGAGGATGTCTATCGGCCACTCCAGCTCGGCGTATTCCTTGGTGGTGGTGTAGCCCAGCGGCAGCGTGATGGCCGCCAGCACGATGACGACCTGCCAGCCCCAGAAGGTGAACCTGGCCAGCGCCGGTGCAAACAGCGTGGCCTGGCAGGTGCGCTGCACCACGTAATAGGAGGCGGCGAACAGGCCGCTGCCGCCGAAGGCGAAGACCACGGCATTGGTATGCAGCGGACGCAGGCGGCTGTAGGTCAGCCAGGGAATGTCAAAGTTCAGGGCCGGCCAGGCGAGCTGGGCGGCAATCAGCGCCCCCACGGCCATACCGACGATTCCCCAGACCACCGTCATGACGGTGAACTGCCTGACGACACTCATGTCGTAATCCGGCAAAGCCGTGCCGGCAGCGGGTGCGTGTGACATAGGACTTCCCTTGGCTTGAATGAAAAAACGGGGGCCGGCCGGTGGTCGCGGCAACGGCACATGGCGGCAGAAGGAGGACGGCAAGGCTGGAAGGGCCTTGTCCGGGTAGGGCGGGGTGGGGTCGAGTGAGAACGGGGCTCATCCCGGAACCGTCTCCTGGCTGAGGGGCCCCGGCCGCAGGTGCCGGAGCCGCAGTGGCTGGACGGCAGCAGTCTAGTTGAGGTTGGTGGTTTGTGGGTTTGATGTAAGTCAAGGCGGCGCCATCAGGCGCTTTTCTGGTGCCTGTCTGCTGGCCTGTTCACCTCCCTTCCGGATTGGAAAAGCCCTGTCATGCCCGTGCCTGGCGGCGGATGCCCCAGGCGGAGTCACTCCGTGCATGCCGAAGGCGTTACCAGTGCACCATATCGGGGCTTTTAACGCGTCCGGGGTGGCGTTCTGACTCAAAACGGCGCGCAGAAAGCCGGGTGCAGTGGCTAACCACCTGATTTGGCT
>JASLCO010000241.1 GCA_030146505.1 Moraxellaceae bacterium | reverse complement strand
GTCAGGTGCCGGTCCAGCTCGGAATGTTCGCCGGCTTCTTCGGTCAGCACGGGCTCTGCAGGCGCTGCCACGGGAGCCGGGCGCGGCGTGACGGGCAAGACCGCCACCTTGCCGGGCGCACTCAGGCCCTGGCCGATGTAGTCGGCCAGGATGTCGCGCAGCTTGGCGGCAAGATCACGCACTTCTGCATCCGGCATATTGTCGGCGGCGCTCAGCACCGCGCGTGCGTATTCCGGCGACTGCTGGAGCCAGACCAGGTCAATGACCCGGCCGGCGCGTTTCATGCTGATGAACAGACGTGACTGCAGGGCAAAGCTGGCACTGTTCTGCTGTGGGGACATGACAAGGGACATCTCACCCTCCTCGGTATTTCCGCATCTCGCTATTGCTGCTTCTTCGTGCCACATCCTGATGGCGGCTGATCCTCTACCGGAGCGCTGAAGCGAAACTCATGCCACTGCGGCCCGCCTGGTGCTGGTGCCTGTTGTGGCCTGGAAATTCTTGCGTGCCAACAGGGGCTTAGCGGCAGGCATGCAGGGCGGTCGCGCCACGAGAGGGAGTTCCAGGGGCTGGCGGCCCGGGCAGATTCAGTGCCCGGCCATGTTGTTGCCGCCGTTTTTGGTGCGGACGTGCCGGATCGGACCGGATATTGCGCAGGGCATTGCGCCAGCCGGCCTGCCACTGCAATTCCCTGCGAATGACGGCCACCTGGCCTGGTAGTTCGCATCACTGCCGGCCGG
The DNA here is from genome assembly GCA_030146505.1 of Moraxellaceae bacterium. Taxonomy (GTDB): domain Bacteria; phylum Pseudomonadota; class Gammaproteobacteria; order Pseudomonadales; family Moraxellaceae; genus UBA2031. Next base: position 3,303 of record JASLCO010000241.1, on the reverse strand, counting down.
GGATGGCGCTGCTAGAGTGCCCCGGCACGGCAAGACCAACAACAAGAAAAGCCATCAAGCAAGAGAGCACTCCCATGAAGCGCCTGTTTGCGCGGCCACTGCGCCTGCTGCCTGTTTTCCTCTGCATGATTTCTTCCGCGCATGCCGCCGTGGTGATCTGTGTCTGGGATCCGCTGGGTGCACAGGGCGAAGGTTTCAGCACCATGAAGGACTACGCCCTCACCGCCCGCAGCTGGGGCGCCGAGGTGGTGCTCAAGGCCTATACCGACGAGCGCGTCGCCAGCGAGGACTTCAAGGCCGGCCAGTGCGACGGCACGCTGATTTCCGGCCTGCGTGCGCGCAGCTACATTCCCTTCACCGGTTCCATTGATTCGGTGGGCGCCATTCCCAGCTACACGCATATGCGCAAGGTGATAGACCTGCTGGCCAATCCCAAGCTCACACCGAAAATGATCAACGGCCCTTACGAATTCGCCGGTGCCGTGCCCTTGGGTGCGGCCTATGCCTTCGTGAATGACCGCAAGATCAATTCCATGGCCAAGGCGGCCGGCAAGAAGGTGGCGGTGCTGGACTGGGACAAGTCGCAGGCGGAAGTGGCGCGCATGGTGGGAGCCGTGCCGGTGCAATCCGACATCACGAATTTCGCGGGCAAGTTCAATAACGGGCAGGTAGACATCATTTTCTGCCCCATCGTCGGCTACAAGGCGCTGGAGCTCTACAAGGGGCTCGGGAAAACCGGCGGCATTGCGCGCTATCCAGTGGTACAGGTGACGGCGCAGCTCATCATCCGCCGCGACAGGTTTCCGCCCGACTTCGGCCTGAAGAGCCGCGAGCTGATTGCCCAGCAGGTACCGCGTTTCTTCGGCGTGATACGCAATGTGGAACGCGAAGTGGATCCCGCGCACTGGATGCCGGTGCCGCTCAGCGACCGCGACGGTTACGAGAAAGTGATGCGCGAGCTGCGCATCCATCTCACCAAGTCGGGCTATTACGACCCGTCGATGATGACCCTGCTCAAGCGTGTGCGCTGCAAGATGGAGCCGGACAACGCGGAGTGCAGCCTGAACGATGAATAGCTGCGGCATCTGTTGATGGTCAGGATGTGAATTTGCTTTTGCCTTTGCTGCTGCAGTAGGGAGGAGCTGGTGTGCGGATGAATCCGCACCTGCAAAAAAACGCCGCATAATGCGGCGTTTTTTTATGAGATTTACAGGCATGCTTCCTTTTAAAAGGGTTGTGTCATCCCGGCGCAGGCCGGGATTCACACGATGGCGTTTCTTTCACGGCATCATGGGTTCCGGCCTGCGCCGGAACGACGGTCAAGGCGGGCAGCGGTTTTCAATGCGGCCCAAGACATCCCTCGCTCATTCCCACACTATGCCCCTTGCCTCCTGCCATTTCGGCAGGCGGTCGGCGTAATGCTTTTCCAGTTCGTTGCGCTTGATCTTGAGCGTGGGCGTGACGATGCCGTTTTCCACGGTCCAGCTTTCCTGTACGAGGATGCCGGCGGCCAGGTGTTCGTGCGGATCAAGGTTGGCGTTGACGCGTGCCATATGTTCCTTGAGGTTGGCCGTGAACGCATCACGCTCCATGCCGGCAAGACGGGCTTTTTCTTCCGGCGTCAGGTTGATGAGGGCAATGGGCTGGGCCATGTTGTCGCCGATCACGCTGACAAGCTCCACACCGGGAAACGCCACCAGCAGGTTTTCAATCGGCGCGGGTGCCACGTATTTGCCCTTGCTGGTCTTGAAGATTTCCTTGATGCGGCCGGTGATGCGCAGGCGGCCTTCAGTATCTATCACGCCCTTGTCGCCGGTACGCAGCCAGTCGCCGTCCACGAAGGCGTCTGCCGTCATCTGCGGTTCCTTATAGTAGCCCAGCATGTTGCCGGGGCTCTTCACCAGGATTTCTCCCTGCTCCGACAGCCTGCATTCCACGCCGGGCGACACCTTGCCCACCGAGCCCACCATCTGCTCGCCGGGGCGGGTGGCATGTGACCAGGCCATGTTTTCCGTCATGCCGTAGACCTCGAGGATTTCCAGGCCAAGGCGTCCGTACCATTCGATCAGTTCGGGTGCGAGCGCGGCCGCGCCGGAAAGCGCCAGCCGGCACTGGTCCAGGCCCATGGCTGTCAGCAGTTTGCGGCGTATCACGCCACCCAGCAGGGGAATGCGCAGCAGGCGGGCGAGCTTTTTCGGCGGCATTTTCTCGCTGACCTTCTGGTAGAACTTGGTCCAGATGCGCGGCACGGCAAAAAAGACCGTGGGCCGCGCGCGCTGGATGTCGGCGGCGAAGGTTTCCAGCGATTCGGCGAAATACACCGTCATGCCGTTGTAGAGCATGGCGATTTCCACGGCACAGCGTTCGGCCACATGTGAAAGCGGCAGATAGGAAATGAGGCGGTCGTTGTTCGACATGCCGTAGATTTTTCCGGCTTCGGTGCCGATCAGGGCGATACGGCGGAAATCCTGCATCACACCCTTGGGCATGCCGGTGGTGCCGGAAGTATAAGTGATGGTGGCGAGCTGGTCCGCTTGCAGCGCCGCCACTTCGGCCAGTGGCGATGTTCTGGCCACGATGTCGGCCCAGAGCGGAAAGCGTTGCAGCGCATCCGCTGGCGCCAGTGAAAAAGCAATGCAGGGCAGGCCGCCCGGCACGCCGGCTTTCATGCTGTCCCAGTCGTCCAGCTTGCCCACGAAGAGCAGCCTGCTTTCGCTGTGCTCCAGGATTTGTGCCACGGTTTTTGCCGCCAGCGTGGGATAGAGCGGCACGGTGACATGCCCGGCCATCCAGATGGCGAGATCGGCAATGATCCATTCCGCGCAATTCTTGGACATGAGGCCGACATGGCTGCCGGCGGGAAAATCAAGCGAGCGCAGATGCGCTGCCATGCGCCGTGCTTCGTCGTCCACGTCCTGCCAGGTGTATTCACGCAGCTTGCCGCCACCCACCGGTTGCACAAAACAGACCTGGTGCGGTGCATGGGCCAGCTGGCCGGCCAGCGCTTCCAGCGGCGATTTGAAGGTCAGGGCGTCGGACATTGTTTTTCTCCTTTCCGGAAATTCCCGTGTGTTGTCTTGTTTCCTGACGGCCCGGCCTGCTCAGGCCAGATCGGGGAAAACGATTCTTATAAACGATGTGGCACCCTGTCGTTGTAACGGGCGACGACTGCCCATGGTGCCGACATGAGCGGCCCGGCTGTCATGCCGGCGATCCTGTTTTCTGGTGAGGGTGGTTTCCGGCTGCAATAATGGTGTGCAGCGGACGGAGGTCTTCATGAAATGGCTTGGCCGTGGCAAGGTC
>JASLCO010000226.1 GCA_030146505.1 Moraxellaceae bacterium | reverse complement strand
CCGTTGACGAGGCGGAGGATGGCAGCGCGGCCATTTTCCGCCTCGACGACGGCATCAGCCGCGATGTCGCCCTGGTGGACTGGAACATGCCCGTGATGAACGGCCTCGATTTCATTCGTGTGGTGCGTTCGGATTCGCGCTTCCGCCATATGCGCCTCCTGGTCATCACCAGCGAAACCGAAGCCGGCCAGGTCATGAGCGCGCTGGCGGCCGGCGCGGATGAATACCTCATGAAACCGTTCAGCCGCGAAACCCTGATCAGCAAGCTGGAAATGCTGGGCCTGCAGGGGTTGCCGTCGGGGACGGCATGAATGCGATACGCGTTTTCATCGTTGACGACACCGCCATCGTGCGGCGCGTGCTGAGCCAGATACTGGAAGAGGAAAGCGATATCGAAGTGGCTGGCATGGCGGCCAACGGCAACGAGGCCCTGCAGCGCATTCCGCGCGTGGCGCCCGACGTGGTGGTGCTGGACATCGAAATGCCCGACATGAACGGCCTGGAAATGCTGCGCGCCCTGCGTGCTTCCGGGGTGTCTCTGCCGGTGCTGGTGTTCAGTTCGCTGACCGAGCGTGGCGCCATGGTGACGATAGAGGCGCTGCTGCTCGGCGCCAACGACTATGTGCTCAAGCCTTCCATGCTGGGCAGTGCTGCCGCCGCCCGTGACCATATCCGCTCGGCACTGGTGCCACGCCTGCGCCAGTTGCTGGGGCGCAAGCCGCCGGTAGCGGCGCCCGCGGGCCGCGTGGAAATGCCTGCGCCCGCCAGGACCGTGCCGGTGCGCCTGCCTGACCTGGCACCGGGCCAGGTGGATGTGGTGGTGATCGCGGTGTCCACGGGCGGACCGAATGCATTAAGTGAGCTGCTGCCGCAATTGCCCGCCGATTTGCCGGTACCGGTTTTCATCGTGCAGCACATGCCGGCCTTTTTCACGCGCGCACTGGCCCTGCGCCTGAAGCGCATATCGCAGGTGGACGTGGTCGAGTGTGATGCACTCATGCGGGCAAGGCCGGGGCAGGTGGTGCTGGCCAGCGGTGGCCGCCATCTGCAATTGCTGCGCGACGGCGATGCCGTCTGGGCGCGACCCGATGACGGCGAACCGGAAAATTTCTGCAAGCCCTCGGCAGATGTGCTCTTCCGCTCCGCCGCCGCTGTCTATGGCTCGCGGGTGCTGGGTGTGGTGATGACGGGCATGGGGCAGGATGGCGAGCGTGGCTCGCGCTGCATACGCGAGAACGGTGGCCAGGTCATTGCGCAGGACCGGGCCAGCAGCGTGGTCTGGGGCATGCCGGCCGCCGTGCAGCAGGCGGGGCTGGCCAATGCCGTGCTGTCCTTGCCGGAGCTGGCACCGGAAATCGTGCGCCGGGTGGCCGTGTGCCGGCCATGGTTCAACAGGACGGATGCGCAAGGCTGCGCCGATGTGAGGACGTGATGCTTACGGATGAGGATGTCAGCCTGGTGCTGCACCACGTGCGCGAGGAAGCCGGTCTCGTGTTCGAGCCAGAAAAGCGCTATCTGGTCGAAAACCGGGTCGAGAAACTGGCCCTGAGCCTTGGCATGGAAACCCGCCCCATGCTGCAGGCCCTGCGCGACGGCGACAGCAGCCTGCGCGCACAGGTGGCCGAAGCCATGGCCATACAGGAAACCTATTTCTTCCGCGATCCCTGGTTTTTTGAGTCCCTGCGCAGCGATGTGCTGCCCACGCTGCTGCGCCGTCGCGCCAGCGAGTGCACCTTGCGCGTGTGGAGCGCCGCCTGCGCCACCGGTCAGGAAGTCTGGAGCGTGGCCATGCTGCTGGCGCAGTTGCCGGAGTTGTCCGGTTGGGACATCGAGATTACCGGTAGTGATTTCTCTCCCGCTGCACTGGAGAAGGCGGCCTCCGGGCGCTACAACCATATGGAAGTCAACCGGGGGTTGCCGGCCCGCGAGCTGGCCACGCATTTCCGGCGCGATGGCCTGATGTGGGAAATCGGTCCCGAGCTGCGTCGCCAGGTGCGCTTCTGCGTCATCAACCTGATTGATGCGTGGCCGGACCTGCCGCTTTTCGACATCGTGCTGATGCGCAATGTGCTGATCTATTTTGATGCCGGTGCGCGCCGCGATGTGCTGCAGCGTGCGCGGGCAACGATGCGCCAGGACGGATTCCTGTTCCTAGGCGGAGGCGAATCGCCGCTGGGCGTGGTTGATGCTTTCCGCCCGGGCTTGAGTGGCCGCGCCTGTTATTACCACCTGCGGGAGGATGCATGAACGTGAACATGCCGGAAGAAGAGCATCTCAGCGACATCACGGAAAGCGTGTGGAGCGGTTTTCTCGACATTCCGCTGGCGCGCACGCGGGACGATCCCGTGGTCTGCGAATGCGCGGCTTCGGTCAGCATACAGGGCGCCTGGAACGGCAGCCTTGTGGTCTGCTGTTCGCGCCAGCTTGCGCAGCGCGTGGCTACCACCATGTTCCAGTGTGAAGACGATGAACTGCGCGAAGCGCTCTGGTCGGATGCGCTGGGAGAAATTGCCAACATCATCGGCGGCAATATCAAGGCCATGTTGCCCGCACCTAGCCAGCTCGGCCTGCCGCGTTTCCATCCCGACTGGCAACCACGCCAGCAGGGACAGGTGGTGGCTTTCCGCAGCGAAGGCGAGCCCCTGCATGTGCTCTTGCTGGATGAAGCGGTTTGAGGGACTGCTCAAGCTCGCCGAGCCGATGTGTTCCGAACTTTTTTCCAGATCGCCATTCCCGCGATCAGCGAAGCAACAAACGGGAATCTCCGTGACCCGGTGTTTTCCCTGACAAGAAAAAGACGGGAATTCATCTACGTACTTCGCTGAAACATCTGTCATCCCGTGAGCCGCCGGTGCAACGTGGCCTTGGGCATATGAACTCCAACGATGCCCGCTTGTTGACTGCCGGCGACCTTCCCCTCTTTGCAGGAATTATCACAAGGCATACCCTAACCCGGCTTGCCCGGCGGCTCAGGCCCGGGCGCGGAGACTTGCGCTGATGCGCCAACAACAAGAATCAGGGATGCCCATGTCTGCTCGTTATCGCTTGGTCTTCCGCGGCAAATACCTGCCCGGACTTTCACCGGCCGAGGTCGCCGGCAATCTTGCCGGTCTTTTCCAGGTTCCTCTTGCCCGTATCGACGAATTGCTGGCCCTGCAGCCCGCCGTCATCAAGCACGATGTCAGCCTGGATGAAGGCAACCGCTATCTGGAAGTGCTGGCCGAACAGGGACTCGTTTCCCATCTGGAAAACCTGGAGGTTGCCTCCGATGCCGCGCCTGGCGGCTGGGACGGCATCGAGCGCCGCCTCGGCATGCGCCGCCAGCAAGGGCGCGACCGTCGCGACTCCCCGCGCACCGGTGCCATCCAGCCGGATCGCCGCATGCTGCCGGGCCGGCGCAAGACGGACTGAATTTTATGCACTGCTTGGAAGAGGCTGGCTTAATCGCGCTTCTAGTGGTTTATCTATAACGGTGTTTATGTGTATTCAGCGTTAGAGTTTTGCTATGACATCACAGGCACTTCAGGCATTCGAGTACGCCATTCAAGATGCCACGGAATTACTCAGCCATTTCGATTCCCTCAATACGCAATCTCCACCACCTAGTGCGGAAGTCCTTAAGCGTGCCAGCCTAGTTATGGCGTTGGCTGCACTTGAGACCTACATAGAGGATAGAATTGTTGAGGCCGCTGAAAATGTTTCTGGTGGTTCAGCTAATGGTGGCCGCTTAGCTGAATTCTACATCTCATCTTTGCAAAACGATCTTAAGTACTTCCACACCCCAAGCACTGATCGTGTTCGTGCCATCTTCGAGAAATTCTTGGGAATCGACGTAACAGAGGGGTGGATCTGGAACCACTACGATTCTGCTAGAGCGCGGACTGAGTTGAATCGCCTCGCCAAGAAGCGTGGGGATATCGCGCATCGTTCTTTACGCCCTCGAGCCGGTCAGCATGATGCTCATGCAGTTACCCGTGAGGATCTTCGCAAGCACATTCGATTCATATGTGACTTGGTTGCAGCCACTGACAAGTATGTCGCGGAAAAATTCTAACCATTCATTTAAGCCGACGCTGCTGTGCGGAAAGGCTGAATCCAAGCGTTAGGCCCTGAAACTAGAACTTGCATTTGACGATCAGAGCTAACCTTTAATGATGCACTACTTTCCCTCCAGCAATCGTTCCACGATTTCCGGCACCACTGCGCTGGCCAGGCCGTAATGATGTTCGTGGAAGGCATTGCGGCTTTGCGTGGGCTCCAGGTTGATTTCCAGTGTATGCGCGCCAGCAGCACGGGCCTGTTGCACGAAGCCGGCGGCGGGATAGACATGGCCTGAGGTGCCGATGCCGAAAAACAGCGTACACGTGTCCAGCGCCGCTTCAATCCTGTCCATCTGGTAGGGCACTTCACCGAACCAGACAATGTCGGGGCGCAGGCTGCCGGTGGTGCCGCAGCATGCACAGGTGGTGTCTGCGCTGACCTCGCCGGCAAAACGGAAGCGCTGGCCACTGTGGCTGCAGAGCAGTGACAGCAGTTCGCCATGCATGTGTATGAGTTTTTCCGAGCCGGCGCGTTCATGCAGGTCGTCCACGTTTTGCGTGACGAGCAATACCTCGCCGGGATATTCCCGCTCCAGCCGGGCCAGCGCCCGGTGCGCGGCATTGGGTTGTACGGCAGGCTCCTGCAATTGTGCGCGCCGCCTGTTGTAAAAACGCTGCACCAGTGCAGGATCGCGCGCAAATGCTTCCGGCGTGGCCACGTCCTCGATGCGGTGTTCTTCCCACAGGCCGTCGCTGGCGCGGAAGGTGCGTATGCCGCTTTCCGCGGAAATGCCGGCGCCGGTCAGTATCACGATGCGGTGTGCTGTCATCCCGTTCTTCCTTCTTGATGGCCCGCGCAAAGCCGGCCTGCGCCTTTGCGCGATGGACCATGCTATAAACCATGGCGGAAAAAGTCAGGGGGAAGTGATGACAGCAGGGCCTGGAATGCCGGCAGCCCGGCCGGTGCTGGATGTCGATGCCGTGCAGCGCGCGCTCATGCGTCTTGATCTGGCCGTGTTTTCGCCCTTGCAGGGAGCGGTGGCGGACTATGTGCGCTTTTATGGCATAGACCTGGAAAACGTGGTGCCCGGCGTGCGCCACTACACGGGCTGGTTCGAGGCCTATGGCTATCGCATTGCCGCGCATGTGTTCATGCCACCGGCGGCGCGCGGCACGGTTTTCTTCCTGCATGGCTATCTCGATCATTCCGGCCTTTATCGCCATCTCATGCGCGATTGCCTGGAGCGTGGCTTCGCCGTGTTCATCCATGACCAGCCCGGCCATGGGCTGTCCAGCGGCGACCGTGCCGACATTCCCGATTTTGCGCATTACCAGCATGTGCTGAACGATGTCCTGGAACGCTTCGGCCCCGACCTGCCGCGGCCTTTCCATGCCGTCGGCCTCAGCATGGGCGGCGCCATCGTCATGGATCATGTGCTCTCGGCCGGTGCGCAAGGCCGGGCACCGGCCTTTGCCAGCGTGCTGCTGCTGGCACCCTTGCTGCGGCCGGCACAGTGGCGGCAGATACGTTTCGGCTGGTGGCTGTTGCGGCATTTGCGGCCGGCCGTGCCGCGTGTGTTCCGCGTCAACAGCAGTGACGAAGACTATCTGCGCTTCGTACGCGAGGCCGATCCGCTGCAGGCGCGCCTGGTACCCATGCGCTGGATAGGCGCGCTGCGACGCTGGGTGAGCTACATGGAACGGCTGCCGGCCTGTACCACGCCGGCTTTGCTGGTGCAGGGCGACCGCGATGAAACCGTGGAGTGGCCTTACAACAATGCCTATGTGCGCCGTCATTTTCCGCTGCTTGCCGACACCCTGATTCCCGGCGCCTCGCATCAGCTGCCCAACGAGCGCGATGATCTGCGCGCGCCTGTGCATGCCGCGCTGGCGCACATGCTGGCCGGCTCTTGAGCCGCTTTCGCGGCTCTTCTACTCTCAGCTCCTTTCCTGATCTGCCCCAAGGACATCACCATGACGACCGCTTCCCACCGCTGGCAGTTTTTCCGTTCCGGCGGTTTTGACCAGGTCCGCCTGGATTCCCCGGCCGACCTGCGCGCGCTGCGCGGACTGGACCAGAAACTCTGGGCGGCGCTGGCCTGCCCGGTGAAGGGACTGGAGTTCGATGCCCGCACCCTGGAGTACATAGACACCGACAAGGACGGCCGCATTCGCGCGCCGGAACTCCTCAACGCCGTGGACTGGGTGCTCTCGGTACTGGCTGACCCGCAGGTGCTGTTCAACGGCGATGCACTGCCGCTGGCGGCGCTCAACGACAGTGAGGCCGGCCAGCACCTGAAGGCAGCGGCACAGCGCTTGCTGACCAATATCGGCAAGCCGGAAGTCACCAGTATTGCTGTGGCTGATACCGATGATTCTTCCCGTGTCTTCCCGCCCGACAAGCCCAATGGCGACGGCCTCGTGCCGGCTGCGCTGACGGATGACGATGTGCTCAAGCTGGCCATTGCCGACATCATCGCCACGCTGGGCGCCGATACCGACCGCAGCCAGGAGGCTGCCGTTTCCGAAGACAAGATCCGCGAATTCTTCACCCAGGCCGAAGCCTTTGCTGCGTGGCATGCACGCATTCGCGAGGAAAAGGCGCTGCAGCCGCTGGGCGAGGGGAGCGAGGCTGCCATCGGTGCCCTCGTCGCCGTGCGCAGCAAGATTGATGACTACTTCAACCGCGTGCGCATGGCCGCCTTCGATCCGCGCGCGGCCGCGCTCATGAATGGTGAAGAAGCCGAACTCGTGCGTCTGGCCGGCCTCAGCCTGGCCAGTGGTGCCGAAGCGGCCGGCCTGCCGCTGGCCAATATCGTGGCCGGCCGCGACCTGCCCTTGCTGGACGGCATCAATCCGGCCTGGATGGCCGCGCTGCAGGATTTCCGCAGCAAGGTAGTGCAGCCCCTGCTGGGTGAGCGTGCCAGCCTGAGCGCGGCCGACTGGCAGCTCATCATGGAAAAATGCGCGCCGCAGCTGGACTGGATGGCGCAGCGGCCGGTGTCCGCCGTGACCGTGCTGGAGCCGGCCCGTCTCGAATGGCTGGTGGGCAACGGCATAGCCGAAAAACTGCTGGAGCTGGTAGCCGCCGACAAGGCGGTGGCGGCCGAGGCCGAAGGCCTGCTGGATGTGGACAAGCTTGTGCGCTTCCAGCGCAACCTCGTCAGGTTGCTCAATAATTTCATTGCCTTCAGCGATTTCTACACGCGTCGCGACAAGGCGATTTTCCAGGCCGGCACGCTGTTCATCGACGGCAAGAGCTGCGACCTCACCATCCGCGTGAATGACCTGGCCACGCACAGCGCCATGGCCGGCGCCAGCGGCAGTTATCTCGTTTATTGCGAATGCACGCGCAAGGGCTCGGCAGAAAAAATGACGATTGCCGCGGCCGTGACGGCCGGCGATGCCGGCAAGCTCATGAATGGCCGCAACGGCATTTTCTACGACCGCAACGGGGTCGACTGGGATGCGCATGTGGTGAAGCTGATCGAGCATCCCATCAGCGTGCGCGAAGCGTTCTGGACGCCCTACCGGCGCATCGGCAAGATGATTTCCGAACAGATGAACAAGATGGCCGCCTCGCGCGACAAGGCACTGGAAGAAAAATCAGCCGCCGGTGTTGCCGCTTCCGCCACACAGATGGAAAGCGCGCCTGCGGCTGCCGCCACTGCACCGGCAGCTGCCACGCCGGCACCGCCGCCTTTCGACATTGCCAAGTTCGCCGGTATCTTTGCCGCCATCGGCCTTGCCATCGGTGCCATTGGCACCGCGCTGGCTGCCGTTGCGGCCGGCTTCCTGTCGCTGTTGTGGTGGCAGATGCCGCTGGCCCTGCTGGGCGTGATGCTGTTGGTCTCGGGCCCGTCCATGGTTCTGGCCTGGTTCAAGCTGCGCAAGCGCAACCTCGCACCCATGCTCGACGCGAATGGCTGGGCCGTGAATACCGAAGCGCGCATCAACATCCCCTTCGGCACGGCCCTCACCCAGCTTGCCCGCCTGCCGGATGGCGCCAGCCGCTCCATGACCGACCCCTACGCCAATCGTGGCCATGGCATCTGGTGGCTGCTGCTGTTGCTGCTTGCCGCCGTTGCGCTGGCCTGGTGGAAAGGCTGGTTCTGAAGCCATTGCCACAAAAGAAAAAGGGCTCGAACGAGCCCTTTTTCTTGCGCAGCCTCCGGGCGCATTCACCCCGGTTTTACTGGTGTGGGTCGGGCTTCAGCCCGACAGCGTGACTGGAACAGAGGCCTCGTCGGACGGAAGTCCGATCTACGGAGGGTGAGTTTTTTTATGGGATATAAATACATGGTTCCCTTTATAAGGGTCTTCGTCATTCTGGCGAAACCCGCGATCCCTGCGTCGTTCATTATTTCACCGCATTATGGGTTCCGGCTTGCGCCGGAACGACGATTCAAGAGAACGAGGGAGTCATGCATGTAAATCCCTTTTTTATGGCCGCGTCATACCGGATTTACGAATTCAGGCCAATAAGAATGATAGTTCCCGGTATTTGTCGGCCCGTCCGATTGCATTAGCTTCAGCGTCCTTCCCTCCCCGACAACAAGAATCCTGCAGGTTTGATCATGTCCGGAACGTTCAGGCATCCCCTTGCCGCCATGCTGGCCTCCCTGGTACTCCAGGCCGTAGCCCTTCCCGTATTCGCGGTGGACGCGCCGCAGCCGCCGGCCGTCGTGCCCAAGAGCCTCACCAAGATCAAGGTCTGCATTTTCGATCCGGCCGGCCAGCAGGGTCCGGGCTATTCGATGGCGCGCGACCAGGCGCTGGAAGCGCGCAAATGGGGCCTGGACATGGAGTTGCAGGCTTTCACCGACGAGCGCATCGCGGCTGAGAACTTCAAGGTCGGCCAGTGCGATGCCGTCAACATGTCCTCGCTGCGTGCCCGCCAGTTCGTGAAATTCGCGGGTTCCATCGATGCCATCGGCGGCCTCATGAGCTACCAGCAGGTGAGTGACCTCATCCAGTTGCTGGCCAGCCCCAAGATCAGCGAGCTCATGGTCGATGGTGATTACGAGGTGGCGGGCGTGATTCCGCTGGGCGCGGCCTATGTGATGGTGAATGACCGCGCCATCAATTCCGTGGAAAAGGCAGCCGGCAAGAAGGTGGCCGTGCTGGACTGGGACAAGTCGCAGGCGCAGCTGGTGCAGCGCATGGGGGCGCAGCCGGTGGCGTCCGACATCAGCAATTTCTTCGGCAAGTTCAACAATGGCCAGGTCGACATCATTGCCTGCCCCGCCATCGCCTACAAACCGCTGGAACTCTACAAGGGCATAGGCACCAAAGGCGCCATCTACCGCTTCCCGGTGGTGAACGTGACCGGTGCCTTCGTCATCCGCCGCAGCAAGATGCCCAAGGATTACAACGTGGGCCAGCTTGCGCGCCAGTACATTGCCGCCAAGGTGGACATGGCCTTCGACGCCATCAAGACAGCCGAGAAGGATATCCCGGCCAACCAGTGGATGGACCTTTCGCCGAGTGACAAGGACCGCTACACCAAGATGATGCGCGAGGCCCGCCTCATGCTCACTGCCGATGGCACCTACGATCCGCGCATGATGAAAATCCTCAAGCGCATCCGTTGCACGCGTGATCCGTCCAATTACGAGTGCACGCTCAAGGATGAATGAGTGCCTTGTGATGGCGTGAGCCCGTGAATGAAAAAGCCCGCAGATGCGGGCTTTTTCTTTGCCGAAATGGAGTGCCGGGCGCAGTGACTTTCCCGGTACTCCCGGCGATGGCAGTGCTCAGCCGCCGAACAGCGATTTCTTCTTGGTCTTGCGGATTTCCTTTTCGCTCTGGAATTCCACCAGACCGCTTTCCAGGTTGGAAAGCTTCATGGTGAATTTGTAATACACGTCCTTGGTGGAGCCGGC
>JASLCO010000223.1 GCA_030146505.1 Moraxellaceae bacterium | reverse complement strand
ATTGTACTGATGAGCCCTGCCCTGTCAACGCATCCTGCTGAAAAATCAGGAGATGAAAATCAGGGCTGGCGAAGGTATGGCCAGGCCGCGCGCAAATACACCAGCATGGACCAGAGCGTGAGTCCCGCCGCCACGATGAGCAACAGCATGCCTAACCGGTCCAGCACGGGATGATGCAGCAGCAGCACATTGATGGCCGTCATCTGCATGGCCGTCTTGAGCTTGCCGATATAAGAGACCGCCACGCTGGCGCGCTTGCCCAGCTCGGCCATCCATTCACGCAGGGCGGAAATGGTGATTTCACGGCAGACGATGATGATGGCCGACATCACCACCAGCAGATTGCTGGAATGCCACTGCACCAGGATGATAAGGGCAGCCGCCACCATGAGCTTGTCGGCCACAGGATCCAGAAAGCGGCCGAAGGCCGAGCTTTGGTTGAGAGTGCGGGCCAGGTAACCGTCGAACCAGTCGGTAATGGCCGCCACCAGGAAAACGAGCGCCGCCACCAGATAGCGCCACTCGAAAGGCAGCCAGGGCGCAACCTGTCCGGAAGCAAAAGGGATATAGGCCACTCCCACCAGCACGGGGATGAGGATGATACGCAACAGGGTGAGCGCATTGGGGATGTTCAGAATCGGTGAGGCGCTCAATACATTCTCCGTGCTACCGCCCGGGGGCGGTGCTGGCTCCGGCAGCCCGCTCAATGGCTGTGCAGGGCGTCATAAATGGCTTCGGCCAATCTTAAACTAATCCCCGGCGCGGTCGCGAGGTCCTTCACGCTGGCCCGCGCCACCTCCTGCAGGCCACCGAAGTGCTGGATGAGATCGCGCCGACGCTTGGGGCCCACACCCGGAATGTCTTCCAGCGAAGAACGGTTGCGCTTCTTACCGCGACGCGCACGGTGGCCGGTGATGGCGAAACGGTGCGCTTCATCGCGGATGTGCTGGATGAGATGCAAGGCAGGCGAATCCGCCGAAAGCTGCAGATCAGCACCATCGATGAAATGCAGGGTTTCCAGTCCGGGCTTACGCCCTTCTCCCTTGGCAATGCCGACCAGTGTCACACCCTCGACCTGCAGTTCGGCCAGCACCGCAGCCGCCTGCGCCAGCTGACCTTTGCCACCATCGATGAACAGGATGTCCGGCAAGGCACCCTCGCCGCTCTTGATACGCTGGTAGCGCCGCGTCAGCGCCTGATGCATGGCGGCGTAATCATCACCCGGCGTGATGCCTTCAATATTGAAATGGCGGTAGTCACGCTTGCGCGGGCCATCCTCGTCAAACACTACGCAGGACGCCACCGTAGCCTCTCCCATGGAATGGCTGATGTCGAAGCACTCCATGCGGCCCACCGGCTGCTCACGCCCCAGCACCTGCTGCAAGGCCGCAAACCGGGCCGACAGATTGCTGCGGTTGGCCAGTGCCGCACTCAACCCCTGCTCGGCATTGAGCCGGGCCAGCTGCATCCACGCTGCCCGTGTTTCACGCACGCGATGGCGTATCTGCACCTCGCGCTTGTGCAAGGTGCGTATGGCATCACGCAGGATATCAGCGTCCGGCAATGCCTCCGGCAGGATGATTTCATCGGGCAAATCCAGGCCACGTTCGGCCTGCAGATAAAACGAGGGCAGGAATTCGGACAAAATGTCGGCCACCGACGTTTCACCAAACATGTCGGGGTGGAAAGCCTTGCTGCCCAGCACGCGACCATCGCGCACGAACAGTATCTGCACGCAGACACCACCAGGTTGCGCGGCAACGGCCACCACATCTGCCTGGCCCGCATCACGCGTGACAAACTGCTGTTCCTGCACCCGCCGCAAGGCTGCCAGCTGGTCGCGGTAAATGGCTGCCGCCTCAAAATCCAGCTGCTCCGATGCCATGTTCATGCGCGCAATCAGGTCATCGGTGACCTCTTCGTTGCGACCATCCAGGAACAACACCGTGTGCCGCACGTCACGCTCGTACTCCTCCGGACTCACCAATCCCACGCAAGGCGCCCGGCAACGCTTGATCTGGTATTGCAGGCAGGGGCGCTCGCGATTGCGGAAAAAGCTGTCCTCGCACTGACGCACCTGAAACAGTTTCTGCATGAGTTGCAGGCTTTCCCGCACCGCCTGTGAACTGGGATACGGGCCGAAATAACGGCCTTTTGCCTTTTTGCTGCCGCGATGGAAAGCCAGGCGTGGATAATCCTCACCTTCGGAAATAAACAGATAGGGATAGGATTTGTCATCGCGCAGCAGAATGTTGTAAGGCGGCTTCAATTCCTTGATGAGCGTCTGCTCCAGGAGCAGCGCCTCGGTCTCGGAGGCCGTGATGGTGACTTCAAGGTGGACAATGCGTTCCACCAGCGCCCGCGTTTTCGGGCTGGCGACATTCTTCTGGAAATAGGAGCTGACGCGGTTTTTCAGACTGCGTGCCTTGCCCACGTAGAGCACGTCACCGTCACGGCCCAGCATGCGGTAAACGCCGGGCAACAGGGGCAAGGTCTGGAGGATGGCGGCAATATGCTCGGCCACATTGGCAGCCGAGGGGGCCGGTACAGCAGGCATGGGCAAACCCGGGTCTGGTCAGACGAGATCGGTGCTCAGCAGACCATGACGGACAGCCAGCAACGTCAGCTCCACATCGCTTTCAATGCTGAGCTTCTCGAAGATGCGGTAACGATAGCTGTTGACGGTTTTGGGACTCAAGAAGAGACGGTCAGAAATTTCCTGCACCTTCTGGCAGTTCACGATCATCATGGTGATCTGCATTTCACGCTCGGACAGCACTTCGAAGGGCGAGGCCTTCTCTTCTTCCAGGTTCTTGAGCGCCAACTGCTGGGCAATCTCCGGGCTGATATAGCGCTGGCCGCTGGCCACGGCGCGTATGGCCTTGATCATCTCTTCGAGGGCCGCCCCCTTGGTGAGATAGCCGGCAGCGCCAGCCTTGAGCAGGCGTGAGGGAAAAGGCTCTTCATCACAGACCGTAACGGCCACCACTCTTACATCCGGATCCTGGCGCAACAGCTTGCGGGTAGCCTCCAGACCGCCGATGCCGGGCATCTTCACGTCCATGAGCACCACCTGGGGATTGAGCTCGCGCGCCTGACGCAGGGCATCTTCACCACTGGAAGCTTCACCCACCACCTTGATGCCGT
>JASLCO010000210.1 GCA_030146505.1 Moraxellaceae bacterium | reverse complement strand
TCTGTATTGCCTGTCCCCCTGAAGACGGATACAGGAATCGCCAGCAGCAGCCCGACTGATGTGCCGGTGGATACTGTGGCACGCATGGCATTGGATGCCATGGTGGAAATGGTCGATGCCGAGCCTGCTGCCGATGTGCCGGCAGAAATGGCAGATGACGCGGCGGAACTGGTTTTTGATGATCTGGCAATGCCTATGGGCAAGCCCGCGCTTTCGGCCATGCTGGGTCGCGAACGTGCCTTGCGTCAGGCTGACATGACAGCCTTGCTGCGTTCGCTGGCGTGATTATGGGGGGGCTGCAGGTGCGAATTCATTCGCACCCGATGCACAGGGCTTCCGAGCCTGTCATGTGGAGATAAAAACGTGCGAATGAATTCGCACCCGCAAAAGGGAGGGGCGCTACGCTGGTGTTCGTCTCTCCTCTGTGAGGGGGAATAATCCCTCTCTTGGTTTTTCACAAAACCACCTCATCGGGGTGGTTTTCTTTTAATCATTCATTTGCTGCCTGGCGCAGCGGTGTTCGGGGCGAAGTATCAAATGGCTAAGGGGCTGAGGCGATCTGCCGTTTTTTCGACTGTTGTGGGCGCTGCATGGTTGTTGTCTGCCTGCACGGTAACGGTTCCTGTCATTGACAGTCAGCAAGCCTTGAAGATGGGACGCGAACGTATTGCCAGGGCCCAGGAGAGTCAGCAAGCCCTGATGGGCAGGCTGGATCTTCAGGATGCGATTGCCCGCGCCCTGATGTACAACCTGGATTACCGTGCTGCACTCATGAGCGAAGCGATGGCGAAGGATGATCTTTCCCGCAGCAGTTTTGCACTCTGGCCACAGCTGGCGGCGGGGGCCGGTTACAGTGCCCGCAACAGTTATGCGCTTTCGGTCAGCAAGGATCCCACCACCGGACAGCAGACGCTGCAGCCTTCTACCTCCTCCGACAAGAGTGGTACTACTGCACAGTTGCAACTTACCTGGAATGCACTGGATTTCGGGCTGTCGTATCTCCGTACGAAACAGAAGGGCAATGCGGCACTCATGGCCGAAGAGCAACGCCGCAAGGCTTTCCAGAATATTGTCCAGGAAGTGACGGCAGCATGGTGGCGTGCCTTGGCTGCACAGCGCATGGAGCCGCGCTTGCGTGAGCTGCGCGCACGCGTGGAGTCTGCACTGGAGCGCTCGAGGAAGCTGGAAGAGATGCGCCTGCAGGGCCAGTTTGTAGCGCTGGATTATCGTCGTGACCTGCTGCTTTCGCTCAAACGCATGGCGGCTTTGGAAGAGGAGGTGACGAATGCAAGAAGCGAGCTTGTCCGCCTCATTGCGTTGCCGCCTGGGCAGGAACTGACTCTGGCAGAAAGTGATGCCTCTCCCGACCCTGTCTGGTTGCCGGTGCTGAGTCGCGAGCAGATGCGCCGTATTGCCTTGGCGAACCGGCCCGAGTTGCGCGAAGAAAATTACCGCTCCCGTATTGCGGCGCTGGAAGGAAAAGTGGCGGTAGCCAGTCTGCTGCCTTCCCTGAGCCTTTCTGCCGGTGGGCGTTATGACAGCAACAGCTACCTCACCAATAACCAGTGGGCAGACATGAATGCGCAATTCTCGTTCAACCTGCTGGGCCTGGCATCACTGCCTTCAACATTACGTTACAAGAAATCCGTGGCAGAAGCTGAAAGCCTGCGTGCGGATGCCATGACGGTTGCCGTGTTGTCACAACTGGATGTGGCCCTGCGATCGGTGCAGGCTGACCGTAGCGGCTGGTGCATATCCCGTGAGCTGGAGCGTGTGGCGAATGAGCGTGAACGCCAGTATCTGGCCCGCACCAGCAGTATGGCGGGAGATGAACTTTCGTTGATCCGGTCTGAGGTGGAGTCTGTACTGGCAGGGCTGGAAAGTGCATTTTCCAGAGCCGAACTGGAAGCCAGCCAGGCCATGCTTCTGTCATCCTTGGGTGTTGATCCTTATCCTGAAAATCAGGAAAGATCGGAGCTGTCTGAGGTGGCCCAGAAAATGCGGGAGTATTTCGTGACCGGTTTGCGGACCCGCCTTGAGAGCGAAGTGTCTGCGCTGGACGCCAAGTCGATGGATGCCGGAGCCGTTGTCGAACCTGCGCTGAAGTCGTTTGAGGATGCATGCAAGATATGAGTGTTGTGAAGTTTCTGAGTCTTTTCTGCGTTGGTACCTGCAGCTTTGCTGTAGCGGAACCGGTAAGGCCCCTGCAGCAGCCACAAACTGCATCGGCCATCGTCAAGCCGGCCGCCGTTCCCGCAAATGCCGCTGCAAGCACCCGCTTCATCACCAAGTCTCCTCAGGAAGCGCAGCTGGCCAGCCAGATGTCAGGCAAGCTCCTGCGTTTCCTGGTGCAGGATGGTTCCTCTTTCCGCAAGGGAGACAAGCTCGCCGAGTTTGATTGCTCCGAGCGTCAGGCACAGCTGGATCGGGCGCGTGCCTCGTATGACAAGGCCGACAAAACGGAATCGTCGCAAAAGCAGTTGCATGACATGAAGGCCATCAGTGATCTGGATTATGAAATTGCCGGTGCCACCTTGCGTGAGGCCAAGGCTGATGTGGCGCTGGCGCAATCCCAGGTCAGTCAGTGTTTCATCCTGGCGCCTTATGCCGGCAGGGTGGTACGCCGCATTGCCAACCAGTATGAAAACATGACGGTGGGATCGCCTGTCATGCAGATCGTGGAGACGGGGCCTCTGCGGCTTGAGCTGCTGGTGCCTTCCTCATGGCTGCGCTGGCTCAGGCAGGGAACCGTTTTTTCCATCCATGTGGATGAGCTTGGCGTTACTTACAAGGCTACGGTGACCAGTGTCGGCGCCCGTGTGGATGCGGCCAGCCAGACCATAGACATACGCGCCGGCATTTCGGGGCAGGCACCGGGCATGTTGCCCGGCATGAGCGGAACGGCAGATTTCGGAGTGCACTGACATGGCATCCGAAGCGGATTCCCGCATTGCCGGCCTTGCCGCGCTGCTGCAGCTCGAGCGTGATGCAAGGCATGCAGAGTCTACGGTTGAGCTGGGCTTCCTTGTCGTCAATGAAACACGCAAGCTGGTAGCTTATCGCCAGGCCCTGCTATGGGAGCTGGATGATGTCGGCATACCGAAAATTGTGGCGGGGTCGGGGTCTTCCGAAGTCGAAGCCCACGCACCTTACATCGTGTGGGCCAATCTGCTGCTGGCCCGGCAAAAAGTGGCTGACCTGCGTGAGCCACGCCAGTTGCTCGCCACGGATGTCGAGCCCGACATAAGCCGCGACTGGTCCGAGTTCTGCGCGTCCCACATGCTCCTGCTGCCACTGGTTTCTCCGCGAGGTGACATTGTGGGCGGCATGCTGCTGGCCGCGGATGACCCGTGGGAAGAGGGGAGTCTGCTCTTGCTGGAGCGTTTGGCCGATGCCTATGCCCATGCATGGTCGGCGCTGCGAGGTGGCAGGCGGAAATTGAATATTCCGGCCTTGCTGACGCGTCGTCGCAAGCAGATCGCCGTTGTCATTGTGCTCGTGCTGCTTTTTCCGGTGCGGCAGTCTGTGGTGGCTCCCGCCTCGGTAGCCCCCCGCAACCCGGTGGTAGTCGCAGCGCCCATGGCGGCGGTGGTCAAGGAAATCTATGTCCTGCCCAATCAGGATGTGAAAGCCGGGCAGGCACTCTTTGCTTTTGACAATACCGATGTGGATGGCCGTGTCGAAGTGGCACGCAAAAGCCTGGACGTGGCGCGTGCCGATCTTGTCAAGAACATGCAGTTGGCTTACGGCTGCGATGAATGCCGCGCGCGCATCCCGGTGTTGAAGGCAGAGTCGGACCAGAAGGAAGTTGAACTGCAATATGCACTTTCGATGCAGGAGCGCGCGGTGGTACATGCCGAGGCAGATGGCACGGCAGTTTTCAGGGATCGCAATGACTTGCTGGGAAAGCCGGCTTCTGTCGGTGAGCGCATCATGCTGCTGGCCCAGCCGAGTGACAGCTGGCTGCAAGTGCAGCTGCCGGTCCAGGATGCCATTACCCTGAGCAAGGGTGCCAGAATCCGTTTCTTTTTGAATACCGACCCCTTGTCGGCCTACAGTGCCACGCTGGTCCAGACGAGTTATGAGGCCGAGCAGACCGCGCATGATGTGCTGGCCTATACGCTGATGGCGGATTTTGTAGGTGAAAAGCGTCCGCGCCTTGGTCTCAAGGGTACGGCGCGCCTGTACGGCGGCTGGGTTCCTTTTTCCTATTACGTGCTGCGCCGACCTATTGCCTGGGTCAGGCAGCATGTGGGTTGGTGAGTACGGGGAATGTTTTTCTCCCTTTCCCGTGAAGTGCGAGGAGGAAATGCCTGCAAGCCGGGCTTCATCCCGACAAAATATCTTACGGGATCATGTAAATTGTAATTGTAGGTATAGGTGCGAAATCATTCGCACAGACCCTATGCCTTGTGTGCGAATGAATTCGCACCTGCAAGAACTCCCTCTCCCCTTGAGGATAGGAAAGGGAGAGAGGGGAACGGGATGACGGCAAAAAAGCACTACCACTAACAACGCTTTCCCAACGGTTGCCAAGATCATGACCAGCCTCGTGGCACTCGAAAAAAGCCCCGGACAAGAAGGAGTTGCCGAGCAGCAGGCAACTGTGCAGCCCTTGCCGGCGCTGCGCCAGGATCTGGGTATCTTCCCGAGTGCTAGGGCGGCGAACGGGGAAAAAGCCTGGGTCTTGCACGATCCTGTGCGCAATCGCTATTTTCATATTGGTGAAACGGAGTTTCTTTTACTGTCGCTCTGGGACTCTCATCCTGAGCTGGGCTTGCTGGAAGCCGCGGCCCGCCGTGAAGGGGCGGAGCTCCATACGGACGACGTATTGGCATTTGTCGAATTCCTGTCGCGTTGTGATCTGGTCTTGCTGCCCAAAGGCAGTACCGAGCGTTTCCTTGCCATGCACAAGGTCAAACAGCACACCTGGTGGGAAACGCTGCTGCACAATTATCTTTTTTTCCGTATTCCCCTGATTCGCCCCGACCGCCTGCTGGACTGGCTGTATCCCCGGATACGCCCGCTGCTGTCTCGCCGCTTTTTCATCATGACGGCATTGCTGGGCCTGTTTTCGCTGTTTCTGGTGGCCCGGCAGTGGGATATTTTCATTGCCACCTTTCTGGGCTTCCTGAGCTGGGAAGGTGCTGCTGCCTTCGGGGTTTCACTCGCGCTGGTGAAAGTCCTGCATGAGGCCGGTCACGCCATTGCCTGTCGTCATTTCGGATTGCGCGTGCCTTCCATCGGCGTGGCGTTCATCGTGATGTGGCCGGTCATGTACACGGACGCTTCGGAGGCCTGGCGTTTGCAGAGCCGGCGTGCGCGCTTGCTGATTGCATCGGCTGGCATGCTGGTGGAGGTGACGGTGGCCAGCATGGCATAGCAGGCCACCGTCA
>JASLCO010000185.1 GCA_030146505.1 Moraxellaceae bacterium | reverse complement strand
CACCCGCTTTGCCAAAGACATAGTTTTCCGCCTTGACCTTGCGTGTCTCCAGCCAGAATTTCCAGGTGGAGAAAGGCCAGAGGGCGAAGTTGCCACCCTCGGCATTCTTGTACCAGCTCACGCAGCCGGAATTCCATACGGTGTCACGAAAGCCGGACTGCACCATGGCATTGAACTCGTCCTGCACCGCCTGCTTCACCTCTATGGTGTCGGCACTCTTCTGCTTCATGAGCTTGAGGCACTCCAGGATGTAATGCACCTGTGCTTCGATCATGAAGATGATGGAATTATGGCCGAGGCCGGTATTGGGGCCGACCAGCTGGAAGAAATTGGGATAGCCCGCAACCTGCGTGCCGTAATAGCCCTTGGAGGTTCCTTTCCAGTCCTGCAGCAGCTCGTGACCGGAGCGACCCGTGATGGGGAAACCGCGCAGGTAATCACGCGGGTCCACGACAAAACCGGTACCGAGAATGATGCAGTCCACAGGACGCTCCACACCGTCTCTGGTGACGATGCTGTTTTCGCGTATTTCCTGGATGCCATCAGTGACCAGCTCCACATTGGCGCGGTTGAAGGTGGGATAGTACTTGTTGGAAATCAGGATGCGTTTGCAGCCTATGGTGTAATCCGGGGTCAGCTTTTCCGCCAGCGCCTTGTCCTTCACCTGGAAGCGTATGAAGAGCTTGGCAAACTTCTGCAGCTGCTCGGCAATACCGGCATTGAGTATGGGCAAGAGGCGCGACTCATTGCTCCAGTACAGGCGCGCGCGGTGCAGCTTGCGCAGGATGGGCAGCCTGGCAAAGAGGGATTTTTCCACGCCCAGATAACCGCGCTCGTCACGCGGAATCACCCAGGCCGGCGTGCGCTGGAAGACATACAGCTGCTTCACGTCCGGGGCGATTTCCGGCACGTATTGAATCGCGCTGCCGCCAGTGCCTATGGACACTACATTCTTGCCGCGCAGATCGTAGTCGTGATCCCACTGTGCCGAGTGGAAAACCTTGCCCTTGAAATTGTCCAGGCCGCGTATCTTGGGAATGGAAGGCACATGCAGCGGGCCGGTCGCCATGACGAAATGACGGGCGACGATGGTGTCACCGTTTTGCGTGCGTATGGTCCAGCGCGCCGTGGCTTCGTCATAACGGGCTTCATTCACGATCTGGTTAAAGCGCACGAAAGGACGCAGGCCGTATTTCTCGGTGGTATCGAGAATGTACTGGTGGATTTCGGCAAAGCCGGCGTAGCGCTTGCTCCAGTCGGCCTTGCCGGCAAAGGAGAAGGAATACATATGCGACTGCACATCGCAGGCGGCGCCCGGATAGTGGTTGAAATACCAGGTGCCGCCGACATCACTGCCCTTTTCCAGAATGACGAAGTTGTCATTGCCGGCCTCGCGCAGCTTGATGGCCATGCAGAGGCCGCCAAAACCGGCACCGAGGATGGCGACGTCCACCACCTGAGGATTGGAAGAAGCTTTGCTCATGTCCTGCCCACCTGTTTCTTATTATCCGGATCCACCTCCGGTTTGACGCCAATCTAAGCCCTGAAGGCCCGGACTGATATGTTAGGCTTGCCGGAAAAATTGATAATTCCGGCCAATCCTGAGAGCCGCCACCTATGTCTACCCGCTCCATACTCGGCCTTGTGTACACCCTTCGTGGCCTGCGCGAACTGGGCGAGGACATAGAGCCCGTGCTGTCCCGCTTCGGCTTGGACCTGGACCGTCTGGACCCCGGTGCCCGCATAGACCGGGCACTGGAACTGCGGCTTTACATAGAGCTGTCCCAGCATCTGAAAGACCCTGTGGCCGGGCTCAAGACCGGCACCTTCTTCGGCTTTACCGGCTATGGCCCGCTGACCATGCTGCTGCTCACCTGCCATAACGCCTACGAAGCCTTCCAGACCGGCGTGCGCTACCAGCAGCTCACCTTCCTTTTCAGTCGTCTGGGCTTCGAACCCGGCGCCAATGCTTCCGCCCTCACCCTGCAGCCCCTGCAACTGCCGGAAAAAGCTTTCCGCTTCCGCGTGGATGGCGAGACCTCCGGCACCTACAAACTGATACGCGACATGCAGGCCACGCTGGGCATGGACGTGCGTGCCGAGGCGATTTTCATTCCCTATCCGAAGCCGCCGGAAGCCAAAGCCTACGAAGACCATTTCCAGTGCCCGGTGCATTTTGGCGAGACCCCGGATATCCGCTGCCTGATGCGCAACGACTATCTGCAAACACGTTTCCCCACCGCCGACAGCGCCGCGCACACCCTTTTCCGCCAGCAATGCGATGCGCAGATACAGCAGCAGGAAGCCGTGCAGCTGGAAAAACTGCCGGAGCAGGTGCAGGCCTATCTCGCCCTGTTTGGCGCCGGCTTTCCTTCCGCGCTTGAAGTGGCCACGGCTTTCGATATTCCCGAGCGCAGTTTCCGCCGCCAGCTCAGCCAGCAAGGCAGCTCTTTCCGCACCCTGCTGGATACGGTGAAACAGCAAAAGGCTCAGACCCTGCTGCAGGACAAGCGCCTTTCCGTGGAAGCCATCGCCCAGCAACTGGGCTATGCCGAGGCCGCCGCCTTCATCCACGCCTTCCAGCGCTGGACCGGCAGCACACCGGCCGCATTCCGTAACCGTCAGGGCTGAGGCTCACACATCGCGCCGATGCGGTGCAGACAATTTGTCCTGCGGATGGCAATCACCCGCACTGTGCATTTTATCGGTGCAAAAACTTTCAAAAACATGTGCTCACCCACGGCACCGTTCTTGCTAAATCCTGCGCATCAGGACTGTTTGCTCACGGAAGACGGGCGTTTCATTCACGACCAGGCTGCTTTTTGACATGACACAACCCTTCCGTCTCCAGCCGCGCGGCTATCTGCGCGAGGATGAGTCCATGAGCATCGGCGTATTGGGCGATCGCGAACTCAAGAGCGTGTACCAGGCCATCATCAGCCCTGCCCTGCTGCGTACCGTGGGCATGGAAGCAAAATTGCTGGTGCAGCAAGGCGGCCATGTTGAATCTGCAGAAACACGCCTCGCCAACATGGATGAAAAGGATATTGCCGACCTCGATCGTCTGGCCCTGGCCGTACACAGCCGCAATGCGCCACCCGCCGTACACGGCAATGAGTGGCTGTTCCTGCCCATACATCCGCAAACCATACGCCACCAGCTTTTTTCACCGGAAGAAGCCCTGCGCGAGCTGGCGGCCATGGATGTCAGCCCGGAACGCCTCGTGCTGGAAGTGGCCGACAGTGCCAGTCTGGGCGATGCCGAATTGCAGGATTTTGTAAGCCGCTATCGCGAAGCCGGTTTCCGTATTGCTCTCGATGATTTCGGAGCTGGCGCCTCCAATTTTGATCGCGTGCTGGCCCTGCGTCCGGACATCGTTCGCCTCGATCCTTCGCTCGTACAAAACGCCGAAAACTCCGCACGCGCTGCCCGGCTTTTCCCGCATATGGTGTCCCTGCTGCGCGAAGCCGGTTCACTGGTACTGGTGGACGGTATCCTGAGCGAACGCCAGGCCCATATTGCCGTGGATGCCGATGCAGAACTGCTGCAAGGCGACTGGTTTGCGCCAGCACATATTTCCCTGCCGGATGCCGCCACGGTCAATGAAAAAGCCGCGCTGCTCATGAGTGCCGGGAAAGCATCACCGGATCGTGTGGAGTTGCGCATGCGCAGCCGTTTCATGGCCGTGTGGAATGCCTTTCGTGATGGCAAGGAACTGGAAGATATCGTGGCCGATATTCCCGATGCCGAAGTCACCCGTGTTTACGCCATCGACAGCCAGGGTTACCAGATTGGTGATACCGCACTGACGCCGCATGCCCTGCGTGGTCGTGGCCATCCGCTTTCGGATGCGCGTGGCGCCTGCTGGGCGCGGCGCCAGTATTTCCGCAATGCCGTGGAGCAGCCGGGCCGCGTGCAGATTTCCCGGCCTTATCTTTCGCTGACCGAGCAGCGTCTTTGCACTACCTTCTCTTGCGTCGTGATGCGCCCCGGCCTCGGTCAGGTGGTACTGTGCATGGATGCCTTGATGTCCTGAAAAAAACGCACTGCTGCGCGCAGGCCCGATTCTGTGCATTGGCAAAACGCTTTCTCACCGTTATCGTGTCTCCGGCCCCGCTTTCGCGGGGCTTTTTTTCGACCCCCGTCTACAGGAGAAACCGGAGCCTGCCATGAATATGTCTGCCCCCGCCATCACGCTCAGCACCCTTGATGTCCAACGCCTGGAGCGGCTGCTGGAAACACCGGAGCTGGCGGGCCTGCCCATGGCAGAGCCCCTGCAGGCAGAAATTGCGCGTGCCCGTTTGCTGCAGCCGGAAAACATGCCGACGGATGTGGTCACCATGAATTCCGTGGTGCGTTGCCGTGATGAAGTCAGCGGCCAGGAACATCATTTCACGCTGGTCTATCCGCGCGAAGCTGATGCCGCCAGCGGCAAGGTTTCCGTGCTGGCTCCGGTGGGCGCCGCCCTGCTGGGCCTGCGCGTGGGGCAAAGCATTCGCTGGCAATCGGAAGGCCGTACACTGCAATTACAGTTGCTGGACATCAGCTACCAGCCCGAGCGCGCCGGTGACTATCACCGCTGAATACCGGAAAGGAAAAGCCCCGCAAGAACGGGGCTTTTTTATGGGCAGGAACCCATACGGCGGTACTTGCAGTCGACGGTGGCAATCCCTCACGGGCAACCACACCGAAACCCGCCTGCAGGAATAGCAGGAAGCAGGCTGCCTTAGTTGGCGGCAGCGGCCTCCTTGCCGGGCTGGGTCACGAAACCGATCTTGCTGAGGCCGGCGGACGCCGCCCCCGACATGATCTCGGCAATCAGCTCATAGCGCGTGTCCTTGTCGGCATGCAGGTGCACTTCGGTATCCGGCGCCTTGAGACCGGTTTCATTGAGACGCGCCAGCACTTCTTCCTTGCTCAAAGGCTGCTTGTCCCAGTAGAGCTGGCCGGCACCGTCCAGCGACAGGTCAATCTTTTCAGCAGGCTTGACCGGTGCCGACGATGCCGTCGGCAGGTTGACCTTGACGGCATGCGACATCAGTGGCGCTGTCACCATGAAAATCACGAGCAGCACCAGCATCACGTCGATCAGCGGAATCATGTTGATTTCCGCCATGGGCGCATTGCTGCCCTGCTGGTTGAATCCGCCAAACGCCATGATCAGTGTCCTGCTTCGGTGGTGGTGTTGCGCAGCGGCGCGACATTGCCCGGCTTGCCGTTGCCTATGGCCTGCTGGCCGGTAGTGAGGAAGGCAAAGAGGTCGTGTGCAAAGGCATCGAGGCGGCCGAGCAGCACGCGGTTGCTGCGCACGAAGGCATTGAAGCCGAGCACGGCAGGAATGGCCACGGCCAGGCCCAGGCCGGTCATGATGAGGGCCTCACCCACGGGGCCGGCGATCTGTTCGAGCGATCCCATGCCACTGGCACCGATGGCCACGAGTGCGTGGTACACCCCCCACACGGTGCCGAACAGGCCCACGAAGGGAGCGGTGGCGCCTATGGAGGCCAGCACCGTAAGGCCATTTTCCAGACGCGTGGTTTCTTCGTCAATCACGCGGCGCATGGTGCGGGTCAGGAAATCGGCGGCACTGCCGGCCTCTTCCAGCTTGGCGGCACCGACCTTGGCGTGATGGGCACGGGCAAACAGCGCGTGGCTGGCAAGATGCGAAAAAGGATTGTCCACGCCATGCGTGGTGATTTCATGCTGGACGGCCTCCAGCGAGGTGGCGTTCCAGAAGAAATCCGTGAATTCCTGGCTGCGCTTTTTCGTGCGTATCTGCAGGATGGTCTTGGTGACGATGTAGAACCAGGAAATGGCCGACATTGCCAGCAGGATCACGAAAAGGCTTTTGCCGATGAAATCGGTCTGCGTCAGGAAATGCGCAATGCCGGTGGTTTCGTTCATATCACTTTTTCCCAGTTTCCAGTTTCCAGTTGAAAGGCACGATGACCCAGGCGGATACCGACGCATCGCCGCGGCGGGCCGGCGCAAATTTCCAGTCCCGCACGGACGCCATGGCGGCATTGTCGAGACGGCTGTAGCCGCTGGAGCTTTCCAGCACGATCTGTTGCACGCGGCCATCGCCGCCAACCAGCACGCGCATGCGCACCAGCCCCTGCTCGCTCAGGCGCTTGGAGGCAGCGGGATAGACCGGCATGGGATTGTTGGCATAGGCGGCGCGCACATCGACAGGCACTTCCACCGGTGCCGGCGCAGCAACCGGGGCGGCCGCCTGCGCAGGTGGAGAAGGCTCCTCATGGCTTTGTTCAGCCGGTGCGTTTTCCACCGGTGGCGGCGGAACGACAGGCGCTTCCGGAGCCGCCTGTACCTGACGCCTGGTGGCCAGGATGGGAGGCTGCTCGATCTTGGGCTGCGGGGGAGGTGGCTTGACCTCTTCCTGCGGGGGCGCAATGAAGACCATCTGCATGGCACCGACCTCCGGCGCTTCAGGCGCCCTGGGGGTCATGAACAGCCAGCCGATGGCCGCGACATGAGCCAGCACCACCGCTGTCGCCACGCCGCCACGAAGGCGGAAACCGCCAGGCTCCTGCGCATAGTGATCCACTGTGGGGGTCAGAGTGCCCATGAACTGCATCCCTCCGGAACAGGACGCGGATGATAATTATTTTCATTTAAGGACTCAAGACTGCTTGTCCGACAAATCCGAAACAGCATGGGCCTGCCGGCCACCATCCCGGCCTGGCCAGACACAGGCCTCCCGCCGAAAAACCCTTCGTATCATCTGGCAAGCCATGCAGGTCATGCGGGAACGCACCGGGAAAGTATCGGGAAGTCTATTTTCCGCAGACTTAAGAACAGGGCGGGCCGCCGGGCGTCCGGCCCGCCCTGT